>JBKPBU010000464.1:0-3282 GCA_046727015.1 Candidatus Methylomirabilota bacterium
TTCCTGCGGGGCGAGATCGGCTTCCGGGGCGTGATCGTCTCCGACGACCTCGAGATGGGAGCCATCGGCGAGATTTGCCCCGTGGGCGAAGCGACGGTGCGCGCCGCGGCGGCAGGGCACGATCTGCTCCTCGTCTGCCACACGCCCGCGCGCCAGCGCGAGGCCCACGCCGCGCTCCTCGAGGCCTACCGCTCGCGCGCGCTGCCTCTACGAGAGCTCGAGAAGAGCGCCGCGCGCCTCGACGCGCTCCAGGCCCGGCGCTCGGCGCGCTTCGACGGAGGCGCTCCGCGACCCGAAAGGGACGGCGAGCCGCTCGCCAAGGCGCTCGCGACGCGGGGCGCGACTTCGGTGACGCCGCCCAGCGCCGCCTTCTGCCGTGCACTCAACGGGCGCGTGGTCGCCATTTTCCCGAGGCTGTCGTCGCTGGCGGACAGGATCACCGTCGAAGACACCATGCTCGACGAGCGACGCTTCGTCACCAAGGCGCTGGCGCCCTACGGCGTGGAGCCCGTCGTCGAGGTGGTGGGCATTGAGCCGGCCGAGGAAGAGATCACGCGCGCGGTCGAGGCGGCTCGGGGAGCTCACGCGACGATTCTCTTTCTCTACGACGCGCACCTCTATCTGTCGAATCGCGCGCTGCTGGACGCGTTGCAGAAGGTTGCGCCGGCGCTCGGGGTTGTGCTGATGCGAGATCCCTGGGACGCCGAGTACCTCGCGCCCGGCGTCGTGGGTGTCACCGCCTACGGCTGGCGCCGCTGCCAGCTCGACGCCGCCCTCGCCCGCCTCTTCGCGTCCCCGTCTCGGAAGCCCGTCATCTAAGCCTTCCGCCACATGCTCCATGCGAGCGGGATCCCGCCGATGCCGATCAGCAGGCCATCGAGGATGCGGACCGGCTTCGGCAAGAGCGGCAGCCACAGGGCGAGGCCGATGGCGAAGACGAAGCCGGCCCAGACCGGCAGCTTTCCGCTGCGCCGGATCGCGAAGGCGACATTGAACGCGCCCACGGCGAGGAACAGCAGTCCGAGGATGAGCACGATCGTCATGGGCCCCTGGTACGTGAGGGGAATGATCGGCGCCAGGCCGCTCGCACCGGCCAGGTAAAGCTGGCCGATGATCGGCATCGTGTACGCCTCCACACCGAAGGCCGGCAAGACCAGCGCGACGCCCGCGAGACCCCAGACGAGGCCGCGGAAGGCACGCGGCTCTGCCTCCGCATCAGCGTGAAACGCGTACAGTGCGAGCATGCCGCCCTGCAGCAGAAGGAAGCCGAGCATCGCGAGAAAGTGCGAGACCACCCACGCCAGGGACGCGAAAGCCGGGCTCGCCGCCGCGAGCGTCTGCTCGGGAGCAAAGACGTCCAGCGGGAAGAAGGGCCGGATGAGAGGAAACAGCATCAAGAGGAATGCGGACAGGCCGAGGACGAGGGCGCCGAGACGGATCCGGCCGTGATGTTCGTTTCGCATGGCCAGCCTCCTTGGCGAGTGGTTCGACATCGCGCTGACGGCGACACCATGGCGGGAAAGTGTGAAGCGCGTGTGTGGCCAGCGTAAAGATTTGTGAGCGGCCGCCAGCCGCCCTTCCTGTGGTACGTTCGGCGTCGCGACAGTCGGGCAGGGTCGGAGCGGTGAATCCGGAGTCCCCCGGGAGACAGGACGCGCATGAGCATCAAGGGCAAGGCGTACATCGCAGGCGTCTTCGAGCACCCGACGCGAAAGGCCGACGACAAGTCGCTGGCCCAGCTCCACGCCGAGTCCGCGCGGGGCGCGCTGGCCGACGCGGGGCTGACGCGCGACGACGTGGACGGGTACTTCTGCGCCGGGGACGCGCCGGGTCTGGGCGGGCTCTCCATGGCGGACTACATGGGGCTCAAGCTCCGGCACATGGATACGACGGAGACGGGCGGGTCGTCCTACGTCATCCACGTCGCCCACGCGGCGGAGGCCATCGCCGCCGGCAAGTGCAACGTGGCCCTCATCACGCTGGCCGGCCGGCCGCGGGCCGAGGGCATGGCCACCGGCACCGCGCCCCGCAATTACGGCGCCGCGCCGGACGTCGCGTTCGAATTTCCGTTCGGGCCCACCGTGGTCAACCAGTACGGGATGGCGGCGATGCGGCACATGCACGAGTTCGGGACCACGAGCGCCCAGCTCGCCTGGATCAAGGTCGCCGCCTCGCACCATGCCCAGCACAACCCCCGCGCGCTCCTTCGCGAGGTGGTCACGGTGGAGGACGTCGTCAACTCGCCGATGATCTCCGATCCCCTGCACCGGCTCGACTGCTGCGTCATCACCGACGGCGGCGGCGCCATCGTGGTGGTGAAGCCCGAGATCGCAAAGGGCCTCGCGCGTCCACGCGTCAGGGTGCTCGGGGCCGGTGAGGCCGCGAAGCACCAGATGGGCGGGCAGATCGACCTCACCTATACGGGCGCCGTCCGCTCCGGGCCGGCGGCCTTCGCCGAGGCGGGCGTCACGCCGGCCGACGTCAAGTACGTGTCGATCTACGACAGCTTCACCATCACGGTGCTCATCACGCTCGAGGACCTGGGCTTCTGCGCGAAAGGACAGGGCGGCAAGCTCGTGGCCGACGGCAATCTCATTTCGGGCACGGGCAAGCTGCCGTTCAATACCGACGGCGGCGGGCTCTGCAACAACCATCCGGCGAACCGCGGCGGCCTGACCAAGGTGGTCGAGGCGGTGCGCCAGCTTCGCGGCGAGGCACATCCAAAGGTGCAGGTGAAGAACTGCGGCCTCGCGCTCGCCCACGGCACCGGCGGCTCGCTCGGCACGCGGCACGGCAGCGCCACGCTCATCATGGAGAGGGAGTAGCGCGATGGCCGGACAGGAGCGGAAGATCCCGGCGCCGGAGGCGAATCCCGAGACGCGGCCGTTCTGGGAGGCCGCCGCGGACGGGCGGCTGCTGATCGGGAAGTGCAGGTCCTGCGGCAAGCCGCACTACTACCCGAGAGCGATCTGCCCGCTCTGCGGAAGCGACGCGACGGAGCTGGTCCAGGTCTCGGGGCGCGGCGCGGTCTACTCGTACAGCGTCATGCGCCGCGTGCCCGTGCCGTACGCGCTCGCCTACGTGACGCTCGACGAAGGCGTGACGATGATGACCAATATCGTCGACTGCGACCTCGACGCTATCCGCATCGGCCAGCGCGTGCGGCTGGTCTTCAAGCCGTCCGAAGGCGGCCCGCCGGTGCCGATGTTCACGCCCGGCTAAATCCAGCCCTGCCTCTGGAATGCCCCCCGCAACTGATCGCCGATCGTCTTCGCCGGGACT
>JBKPBU010000465.1:0-2650 GCA_046727015.1 Candidatus Methylomirabilota bacterium
CGGAGCCGTGAGGCGAGGGCTGAGTGAATCCCCGATGAGGCGAGTGCTGAGATGATCCTCTCCCCCGTCGCCATCAGGCTCGAGGGAGTCTCCAAGCGCTTCGCCCATCGCGTCAAGGGAGAGGTGTACGCGGTCCGCGACGTGAGCCTGGAGGTGCGGCCGGGGGAGCTGCTGACCCTCCTCGGTCCCTCCGGGTGCGGCAAGACCACGACTCTCCGGATGATCGCGGGCTTCCAGGAGCCGGACGCCGGGCGCGTATGGATAGGCGGCCAGGACGTGACCCGCCTCATGGCCAATGAGCGGAACATCGGCTTCGTCTTCCAGAGCTATGCGCTCTTCCCTCACCTGCCGGTCTTCGAGAACGTCGCCTACGGTCTCCGCGTCCAGCGTCAGGCGGAGACCGAGATCGCCCGCCGGGTGGGCGAGGTGCTGGAGCTGGTCGGGCTCGCCGGCTACGATCGCCAGATGCCGCACCAGCTCTCGGGCGGGGAGCAGCAGCGCGTGGCGCTGGCGCGGGCCATCGTCATCAGGCCGCGCGTGCTGCTCTTCGACGAGCCGCTGTCGAACCTCGACGCGAGGCTTCGCGTCCAGATGCGCGGGGAGATCCAGCGGCTCCAGAAAGCCCTCGGCATCACGGCGGTCTACGTCACCCACGACCAGGAGGAGGCCATGGCGATCTCCGACCGGATCGCCGTCATGCACCAGGGTGTCATCGTGCAGGAGGGCAGCGCCGAAGGGCTCTATCACCGTCCCGCCTCCGAGTTCGTCGCCCAGTTCATCGGCCGGACCAATCTTCTGCGCGGCCGCGTGGCGGCCACCGGCGCCGCCGGCGTCGAGGTCGAGGTGCCCGGCCTCAGACTCGTCATCGATCAGAAAAGCCTTCGGCTCGCCCCCGGCACGGCCGTCACGCTGGTGCTCCGCCCGGAGTCGATCACCATCTCCACCGGCGGGACAGGCTTGAGAGGGACGATCGTGTCGCGGACCTTCCTCGGTGAGAAGGTCGAGTACCACGTGCGCGTGGACGGGGACACCCTCCAGGTGACGGACTATGGCGCGGGGGGCGCCCGGGTCCTCGCTCCCGGCGAGGCGGTCACGCTCGGGGTGCCCGCCACCGGCGTGTGGCTGCTGGGCGGCGGAGAGTGATTCTCCTGGCCATGCTGGCGCTCGTGGCC
Source organism: Candidatus Methylomirabilota bacterium (assembly GCA_046727015.1). Taxonomy (GTDB): domain Bacteria; phylum Methylomirabilota; class Methylomirabilia; order Rokubacteriales; family CSP1-6; genus AR37. The sequence goes on from JBKPBU010000465.1 coordinate 1,173, forward strand.
CCGCTCTTCGCTGAAGTTGAGACCGTACACGGTGCGGACTCGGTGTTCGCCTCGTCCGGCATCGCCATCACCTGGGCCGTGTTGCGGGGACCGACGGAGGAGCAGACGCAGGTGGTCGTTCGGGTGAGCAACCCGGCCGCGCGCTTTGCCTACCTGCGCGTAGAGGGCGTCGACCCGTTCACCGGGCGGCGCGCCGCGGTTGTCGAGGGCCTACCGCTCGGGATACGGGCCGACGTCACGAGCGCTCGCGCGGGCTTCGCCGACCTCCCGCGCCGCGAGATCCACCTCTACGCGAGCGAGTCCGATTGGCGCGCCCGGAAGCCCACGCTCACCGTGTATTATCTCGGGGTGCCGGACACCTGCCCCGAGTTCACATCCCGGGCTGCCCTCGATGCCTATCTGGCAAGCACCGAGCGACGGGGCAGCTGAAACGATGGAGGCGAGCATCATGTCAGTCCGTGTCGAGCGGCAAGGGGCGGTCAGCACGGTCATCATCGACCGCCCCGAGAGAAGGAACGCCGTGGACGGGCCGACGGCCCGGGCCCTGGCTGAGGCCTTCCGAGCGGTGGAGGCCGATTCCGGCACACGCGCGGCCGTGCTCTGGGGCGCGGGCGGCACCTTCTGCGCGGGCGCCGATCTCAAGGCCCTCGGCAGCGAGGGCAGCCGGGTCAAGCCGACGGGCGACGGGCCGATGGGCCCGACGCGCATGCTGCTGTCCAAGCCCGTCATCGCGGCCGTCTCGGGCTACGCTGTCGCGGGCGGCATCGAGCTGGCGCTGTGGTGCGACCTCCGCGTGATGGAAGAGACGGCGACCTTCGGTGTCTTCTGCCGTCGCTGGGGCGTGCCGCTCGTGGACGGGGGAACGATCAGGCTCGCTCGGCTGGTCGGCATGAGCCGGGCGCTCGATCTGATCCTCACGGGCCGGCCGGTGGGCGCCGCCGAAGCCGAGCGCATCGGTCTCGCCAACCGGATCGTGCCGGCCGGTCAGGCGCGCGAGGCGGCGGAGGCGCTCGCGGGCGAGATCGCGGCATTCCCGCCCAACTGCGTCGCGAGCGACCGCCGCTCCGTCTACGAGACCTTCGGGATGGATCTCGGGAGCGCGCTCGCGCGCGAGTTCGAGCTGGGCCGAGCCACCATCGACTCCGGAGAGAGCCTCGAGGGCGCGGCGCGCTTTGCAGGGGGCGCGGGCCGTCACGGCGCCCCCGCCTCCTGAGAGGAGACGCACATGCCGCAACGGCTGCTTCCGTACCGGACGGCGTCCTTCGTGGGCTTCGTCGGGATCTTTCTCTTCGCCGTGGTCGGGCTCGCCCACCTGCCCGCGTTCGGCTCGGCCGAGCCGCTCGTGCACGGCCTCGCCTGGATCGGGGTGGCGGCCGCGGCAGCTCTCATGGGCCGCGCCTGGTGGAACCTCGCGCCCGAGGTCTTCGGCACCCGGATGCCGCTCGTCGGCTTCGTCCTTCTCGTGCTGTTCGTCGTGT
>JBKPBU010000466.1:0-3448 GCA_046727015.1 Candidatus Methylomirabilota bacterium
CCCACCACGGCCGCCTTGTGCGCGTCCGAGCCCTTGCCGCCGAAGTTGCCGGCCTCGATGTACTTCTTGGCGTTGTCCCAGGCGCCGCCCGCGTTCGCCATGAAGAGCGCGAGGAAGACTCCCATCAGCGTCGCTCCGGCCAGGAAGCCCCCGAGCGCTTCCTTGCCCAGGAGGAAGCCGATAGCGGGGGGCAGCACGACCGCCGACAGTCCGGGCACGATCATCTCCTTGAGCGCCGCGCCCGTGGCGATCTCGACGCACCGGGCGGTGTCGGCCTTGGCGGTGCCCTCCATGAGGCCCGCGATCTCGCGGAACTGCCGCCGCACCTCCTGGACCATGCCGAAGGCGGCGCGCCCGACGGCGCGCATGGTCAGCGCGGCGATGATCATCGGCACGATGCCGCCCAGGAAGAGGCCGATCACCACCTTGGCGGCGAGCAGGTCGATGGTCTTCAAGCCGACGGACTCCGTGTAGGCCGCGTAGAGGGCGAGCGCGGTCAGGGCCGCCGAGCCGATCGCGAAGCCCTTGCCGATGGCCGCCGTCGTGTTGCCGAGGGCGTCGAGCTTGTCCGTGATCGCGCGCGTCTCGGGACCGAGATTCGCCATCTGGGCGATGCCGCCCGCGTTGTCGGCGATGGGACCATAGGCGTCCACGCTCATCGTGATGCCGATCGTGGCGAGCATGCCGACGCCCGCGAGCGCGATGCCGTAGAGGCCGAGGGCGTAGTGCGAGACGAAGATCGCGGCGCAGATGGTCACCACCGGCAGGGCGGTGGACTCGAAGCCGACGGCGATGCCGGTGATGATGTTGGTCGCCGAGCCCGTCTTGGAGCTCTCGGCGATCTCCTCGACGCGCGTGCCCGAGGTGTAGCGCTCGGTGAAATAGCCGATGGCCGCGCCCGCCAGGAGCCCCGAGAGCACCGCCCAGAACGGCGCCTGCCCCACCTCCATGACACGCGTCACCACCCAGCTGAGGACGATCAGGATGCCCGCGGCGATGAGCGTCGCGTTGCGGAGCGCCGCCTGCGGGTCCATGCGCTGGAGAAAACCCATCGAGAGCACGCCGGCGGCCGAGGAGCAGAACCCCGCCATCACGAAGACGAGCGGCAGCAGCATCATGGAGATCGGATTCGGCAGGGCGGAGCCGATGGCGATGGCGGCCACGATGGAGCCGACGTAGGACTCGAAGAGGTCGGCGCCCATGCCGGCGACATCCCCCACGTTGTCGCCCACGTTGTCGGCGATGACGGCGGGATTGCGCGGGTCGTCCTCGGGAATGCCCGCCTCGACCTTGCCCACGAGGTCGGCGCCGACGTCGGCCGACTTGGTGTAGATGCCGCCGCCGACGCGGGCGAAGAGCGCGATGGACGAGGCGCCCATGGCGAACCCGCTGATGATGACCGGGTCCGGCCAGCGAAGAAAGAAGAGGCCCAGGCCCAGCATGCCGAGGGCGGCGATGGTCAGGCCCATGACCGAGCCGCCGAAGAAGGCCACGGCCAGCGCCTTGTCGCGCCCGAGGGTTCGCGCGGCCTGCGCGGTCCGCACGTTGGCCTTGGTGGCCGCCTTCATTCCGATGAACCCGGCCAGCATGGAGCAGATCGCGCCCGAGACGAAGGCGAGCGCCGTGCGTGAGCCGATACCGAAACCGAGCAGGACGGCCACCACCACGATGAACCAGACGAGGATCGAGTATTCCTTGCGCAGGAAGGCCATGGCCCCGCTCTCGATCGCGTCCGCGATCTCGATCATGGGGCCGCTGCCGGCCGGCTGGGCCACGACGTAGCGGTACACGGCGAAGGCCATCAGGAGTCCGAGCACGCCCAGGACGGGAGCGAGGACCGGCAGGGACATGCGGACACTGCCTAGAAGCGGCGGACCTTGTGGGTTTCGACCAGCCTGAGCGCCTGGGCTCCCGCCTCGAGGCAGGCCGCCTCGACCGTGGGAAGCTCGCCGGGCAGAAAGGCCGACAGCACGTGGTCCACGACCTCCTCGCGGTCCCGCTCGGGCGAGGCGGGCCGGCCGATGCCGATCTTGACGCGCCGGAGTTGATCCGTGCTGAGGGTGCCGATCAGCGACCGCACGCCGTTGTGGCCTCCCGCGCTGCCCTTCAGGCGCATCCGCACCCTGCCCAGCGGCAGGTCGAGGTCGTCGTACACGAGGATGAGGTCGCCCGGGACCAGCTTGAGCCTGCGCGTCACGCGCGCGACCGGCGGCCCCATGGAGTTCATGAAACACTGCGGCTTGATGAGGTAGAGGACCTCGCTTCGCCACTTGCCCTGGGCGACCAGGTGACCGCCTACACGCTGGAAGCGGACCTTGAGCCTCTTCGCGAGAGCGTCGAGCGCGCGCGCGCCCACGTTGTGACGCGTGTCGCGGTACTCGGGCCCGGGGTTGCCGAGCCCGATGATGGCCTGGGCCACTTACTCTTTCTTCTTTCCCTTCTTGTCCTTGTCCTCGACCTCGGCCTCTTCCTTGGGCTTGCGCTCGGTCAGCACTTCGGGCTCGGCCGGCGCAGCGGCCACCGCACCCACCACCGCCGCCACGGGCGCGGCGACTTCCTCTGCGGCGGGCGGGGCCACGGTGGCCACGGCCTGCGCCTTGTCGGTGAGGACGCGCACGCCTTCGGGCACAACCAGCTCGTCCACGGTCAACACGTCGCCGATGGCGAGGTTGGAGACGTCGGCCTTGATGTCCTCGGGAATGTTGGCGGGCAGGCACGAAACCTGGATCTCGCGCAGGACCATCTCGAGGATACCCTGGGTGTCGCGCACGCCGATCGGCTCGCCCACGTGGTGGAGCGCCACCGTCACCTGGATCGGCTTGTCCATGTTGACCTCCTGGAGGTCGACGTGGACCAGGTCCTCGGAGACGGGATCGAGCTGCAGGTCACGCAGGATGACCATGCGCGAGTCCTTGGACCCGGCGAAGGTCACCCGGAGCAGCTGCGTGCTGCCCTCGTGGCCGTGAATGATGCGGAAGACCTCCCGCGGATCCACGGCGATGTTGACGGGGCTCGGGCCCCCGTAGAGGATGCCCGGCGTCTTGCCGGAACGCCGCAGCCGCCTGGCCACGGACTTGCCCACGCCCTCGCGGGCCATGACGGTCAGCTCACGAATCTCCATGACGCGATCGCTCCTTCATCTCATGAGTTACACGAAGAGGGTCGACACCGACTCCTCGTCGTGGATGCGGCGGATGGCCTCCGCGAGCAGCGGCGCCACCGACAGCACGTGAATTTTCGGGATTGCCTTCTCGGGCGCCAGCGGCACCGAGTTGGTGATGACGACCTCCTCCATCTCCGACTCCTGGATGCGCTTGATGGCCGGGCCCGAGAGCACGCCGTGCACGGCGCACCCCAGCACCCGGCGCGCGCCCTCGCGCTTGACGGCCTCCACCGCCTGAATGAGCGTGCCGGCGGTGTCGATCATATCGTCGATGACCACCACGTC
>JBKPBU010000467.1:0-6914 GCA_046727015.1 Candidatus Methylomirabilota bacterium
CCGATGCGACCTGCGCGCGTACCGGCACGCCCGAGAGCCGCGCGAGGACCGCCACGAAGGCGTCTGCGGACTCCTGGAGCGCCGTGGGGTCTCGTGAGGGCGTGAACGCCATGACCAGCGGCTTCTCGAGCGCCGAAGCGCTCCGAACGGGAGCAAGGCCCCAGTTCGCCGCACAGCCCACACTCGCCGCGAGTCCGGCGGCGGCGAGGATCCCGACGAGGCGCCGGAAATCGCGGCTCAGGGGAGGCTACCGCCCGCGGCGGGCGGCAGGGGGCGGACGATCTCGTCGGAGCGGACGCCCCAGACCGCCAGGCGGGCGAGAAGGGTGTTGCGGTGGATGCCGAGGAGCCGCGCGGCGCGGCTTCGGTTCCAGTTCTCGCGCTCGAGCGCGCGCAGCACGTAGGCCTGTTCGAACCTGTCGCGGGCCTCGTGGAGCGGCAGCGCCGCCTGTCCGCCGTCACCGCCCGCCCGCTGGTTGACCTCGTGGATCGCAAGATCCACGGGCAGGTCGTCGAGGCGCACCACCGGATGCGTGGCCAGCGCGACGCTGCGCTCGATGATGTTCTCGAGCTCGCGCACGTTCCCGGGCCAGTCGTAGGCCTGCAGCGCGGGCAGGGCCCCCCGCGAGATGCCGCGGACGTCCTTCTTGAACTCCCGCGAATACTTCCGCAGAAAGTGATCGACCAGGATCGGGATGTCGTCCTTGCGGGCGCGAAGCGGCGGAATCGTGAGCGGCACCACGTTGAGCCGGTAGAAAAGATCCTCGCGGAAGGTGCGCGCGCGCACCGCCGCCTTGAGGTCCACGTTGGTGGCGGCGATGATCCGCACGTCCACCGGGATGGTGCGCCCTCCGCCCAGGCGCTCGATCTCCCGCTCCTGCAGCGCGCGGAGGAGCTTGGCCTGGAGATCCACGCGGAGGGTGCCGACCTCGTCCAGAAAGAGGGTGCCGCCGTGGGCGAGCTCGAACTTGCCCATCTTCCTGGCGTGGGCGCCCGTGAAGGCGCCCTTCTCGTGGCCGAACAGCTCCGATTCGAGCAGCGTATCGGGAATGGCCGCCAGGTTGACGGCCACGAGCGGCTGGTCGCGGCGCGGGCCCTGGCGGTGGATGGCGCGGGCGACGAGCTCCTTGCCGGTGCCGCTCTCGGCCGCGATCAGGACTGTCGCCGGTGTCTGGGCCACCTGTGCGATGAGCTCGTAGAGCCTGACCATGGACGGGTGGCGTCCGACCAAGGCGTCGAAGCCCTGGGTGCGGTCGAGCTCGGCCCGGAGGTAGTGCACCTCGCGCTCGAGCACGCGACGCTCCGCGGCCTGACGCACCAGGGCGAGGATCTCATCCACGTCGAAGGGCTTGGTGACGTAGTCGTAGGCGCCCCCCTTGATGGCCTCGACGGCCGTGCGCACATCCTTGACCGCCGTGACGATGATGACGGCGATACGGTCGTCGAGAGCCAGGATCTGGGGGAGAAAGGTCGGGCCGGGCGGCCCCGGCATGCGCACGTCGAGCAGGACCACGTCCACCCGTCGCGAGCGAAGCACCTCGAGTCCCTTGACGCCCTGGTCGGCCTCGAGGACCTCGAACTCGCCCTCGAAAATGACGCGGAAGGATTCGCGAACGCCCTCCTCGTCGTCGATGACGAGGGCCACGGGTCTTGGACGGGAAGCGTCGGCGCTCATGGCTTCAGGGCTTGTCCGGGACCTTGAGGACGATGTACTGGCGGCCCGCTCCTACCCGCTCGATCTGCACGGGAACAGCCTCGCCCGGCTTGAGCGCGGCCACTGCGCCCTTGAACTCTTCGACGCTGCCGACCCGGCGGCGATTGACCTCGAGAAGGACGTCGCCCTCCCTGATGCCGGCCGCCTCGGCCGCGCCGCCGGACGCTACCCCCGTGACCACGACGCCGGTGCCCCCACGCAGCCCATACGCCTGTGCCATCTCCTCGCTGAGCGACTCGACCGTCACGCCGAGGCCTTCGCCTTTCGGTCCCGCCGACACCACGGTCTCCTCTCCCGGTTGCTCCCCGATCTTGACCGTGAGCTTGGTCGGCTTGCGATCGCGCAACACGGTCAGAGCGGTGGGGCGCCCGGGAGGGATGGCGGCTACGCGCTTCTGGAGCTCGGTCACTTCCTTGATCGGCGCGCCGCCCAACTCGACAATGACGTCGCCCGGCTTCATGCCGGCGGCCTCGGCAGGTCCGTCCTTCATCACGTCGGCCACCAGGACCCCGCCGTTGCCGGAAATCCCGAACCCGGCGGCGAGCTCGTCGGTCAGGTCCTGGATGGCGATACCGAGCCAACCGCGCACCACCCGCCCGTTCGCGATCAGCTGGGTCATGACTTCGCGGGCCATGTTGATGGGAATGGCGAAGCCGATGCCCTGCCCCGAGGAGACGATGGCGGTATTGATGCCGATGACGCGTCCGTCGATGTTGAGCAGCGGGCCGCCCGAGTTGCCGGGATTGATGGACGCGTCGGTCTGGATGAAAGCCTCGTAGGTGGCCACGCCGACCCGCGTGCGTCCCGTCGCGGAGATGATGCCGACCGTGACGGTCCGGTCGAGGCCGAACGGGTTGCCGATGGCGATGGCCCACTGGCCGATGCGGAGCTTGTCGGAATCGCCGAGCAGCGCCGGCGGCAGCGCGGCCGCGCCGGGGTCGATCTTGACCACCGCGAGGTCGGTCTTCGGGTCGCTCCCCACGAGGGTGGCGGCGAACTTGCGGTCGTCGGACAGGCGCACCTCGATGTCGGCCGCGCTCTCCACCACGTGCGCGTTGGTCAGGATGTACCCGCGGGCATCCACGATGACCCCGGAGCCGGCCGCGCGCGTCTCCTCGCGGGGCGCCCGGCGTTTGAAGAAGCGGTCGTAGAATTCTTGACCGAAGAACTCGCGGAAGCGCTGCTCCCCCTCGGGCGCCGGGCCGCCCTCGCCGGGCGGCGCCTTCTTGGGCTTGACGCTGACATTGACCACCGAGGGCGTCACGCGGTCCGCGACGGAGGCGAAGGCGTCTTCCAGCGCGTGGATCATGGCCTTGCTGTCGGGCCCCTTGGCGGCGGTTCCGGACTGAGCGGCGGCCGCGACTGGAACAAGCCAGAGCGCGGCCATCAGCATTCCCGTGATGAACAGCCGGTCTCGCGTCAGCGCCATGGCATCTCCTGGAGCGGTCATCTTACGCTCCCGGCGCATGCCCCGCCAGAGAAGACCGCAGCGTCACTTCGAGGATACGGCGGGTCCCGGGTCCGACTGGGGCGGCTTCTCCCCGCCGGAGCCCGGCGACCCAGATGATTTCGTCCCCCGCCTCGAGCAGCGGCACGCGATCGCGCTCCCAGCGGGGCACACCCGAGTCGATCAGGAAGGTCTTGAGCCGCCTCTCGGCGGGCCCTCCGAAGGGCGCGAAACGGTCCCCCCGGCGTCGCCCGCGCACGTGAAGCCGGCCCGGCAGGAGATCGGCATCGAACGCCGCGCACCCCGGCTCGCGAGGCGCGGCGTAGCCCGGCGTCTTCTCGAAGCAGCGGGCATCGAGCACCAGGCCGATCTCGGGCAGCTGGAGCTCGCCCGGAACGGGAAACTCGTGGGCGGCAAGCGCGGACAGCCGTCCCTGCCCCACGCGCAGCCACCGGCCGCTCCGCTCGACGGTCACGCCTCCCGAGCGCAACGCGCCACGGCGGGCCCCGGGCACGAGCAGCCCGCGAAGCGCCTTCTGGGCGTGACCGCGCAGCGCGCCCGAGTGGCCGAGATCGCGCGCGGCCTGCCGCACCGTTTCGGCGGCCGCCTCGCCCGGCAGCCTCGCCAGGTCGGCGACGCTCAACACCCAGCCTGCCGCGCCGCGCTTCCCGAGACGCGGGAGCTCCCGCGCGGCGACGCGCTCGAGGTCATCGACGAGTGATCGGACGAGGTCGGCCGAGCGCGCCAGGCGCCGGATGATATCGGGCTCGAGAGCCTCGGCCAGGTACGGCAGCACCTCGTGGCGGATGCGGTTGCGCAGGAAGCGCGGATCCCGGTTACTCGCGTCCTCGACCGACGGGAGTCCTCGCGCACGCAGGTGAGCCTCGACATCACCGCGGCGGGCGCCGAGAAGAGGCCGGATGAAGATCCCGCGCACGGGGGCGATGCCTGCGAGCCCGCGCGGGCCGGCGCCCTCCAGGAGGCGCATGAGCACCGTTTCGGCCTGGTCGTCTGCCGTATGGGCCGTCGCCACGCGCTGCGCGCCCGCGCGTCGGGCAACCTCGCGAAAGGCGGCATAGCGGGCGCGGCGGGCCTCGGCCTCGAGTCCTTCCCAGGGCGGCTCCTGCCTGACCGCGACCCGCTCGAGGTGGAAGGGGATGCCGAGATCGGCGCACAGGCCGCGGGCAAAGGCCGCGTCGGCATCGGCCTCAGGACGGAGCCCGTGGTGAACATGGACGGCGTGCAGCGTCACGCGAAGCTCGGGGGCGAGGCCGCGGAGCACGTCGAGGAGGGCGACGGAGTCGGTGCCGCCCGACAGGGCGACCAAGACAACTTCGCCGCTCCGGGTCATCCCGGAGCGGCGAATGGCGTCGAGGGCGACCTCTACGAGGCTCTGGCTGTCCACGGGCAGCTTAGTGAAGGCGCGAGGCGGCGCTTGAAATCTGCGCAGGGCGTCGAGAAGGGTCCAGATGCGAGGCGGCGCCCGAAGGCCGCAGGCGAGGCGTACTTTTCGTACGTTGAGCCTGCGGTCGAGGGCGCCCCAACATGTAACTACGTCTGGGTCGCAGATGGGCCCTTATCGGCGCCCTGCGTCGCCTTGGAGGCCGACCCAGACCTCCCCGTCCTCGAAGTACTCCTTCTTCCAGACGGGGACGGTCTCCTTGAGCGTGTCGATGGCGAAGCGGCAGGCCTCGAAGGCCTCGCCCCGGTGCGGCGAGGAGACGGCGATCATGACGCTCGACTCGCCGATCTCGAGCCTGCCGATCCTGTGCAGGAGCGCCACGCCGCGCACGCCGGGCCAGCGCGCCCGCACGGCTACAGCGATCTCCCGCATCTTGGCCGCCGCCATGGGCGCGTGCGCCTCGTACTCGAGGTATTTCACGTGGCGGCCGCCCGTCTCCTCCCGCACGACACCGGAGAAGAGCACGAGGCCGCCCGCGCCGGCATCCCCCACCGCGGCCATGACCCGCTCCTCGGAGAGCGGCTCGGCCGTCACTTCGACGAGATCGGACGCGGCACCGCCGCTCACGGGCGGGAAGAGACAGATCTCGTCTCCCGATCGCAGGGGGTGGGTCGAGGAAACGTAGTCGGTACCGAGGGCGAACAAGGTGAAAGGGCGGTACGGCTGAAGGACCGGAAAGCGGCTCGCCACCGCCTCCCAGGCCGATTCGACCGTGCCGCCCTCGGGAAGCTCCAGCTCGACATGGTCGCGACCGGCCGCCTCGCGGTAGCGGGCGAAGAGCCGGACGGCGACCTTCATAGCGTGGGTGAAGCGCTTAGAACTGGTGAGACGACCCGCAGCCGCAGGACGACTTCACGTTGGGATTCCTGATGGCGAAGCCTGCCCCCAGCATCTGGTTGTCCACGTAGTCGATCTCGCTGCCCTTGAGGTAGGGCATGCTCTTGCTGTCCACGAGAACCTTGACGCCGTGCGACTCCGTGACATCGTCGTCGGCCCCGACCGCGTCATCCCACCCGAGCTCGTAGGACATACCGGAGCAGCCGCCACCGACTACGCGGATCCTGAGCCCCAGCTCCGGCTTGCCCTCTTCGAGCTTCAGGTCCGAGATCTTCTTCGCAGCGGTTTCGGTCAGCGAGATCATGACTGCCTCCTTAGGGATCAGGGTCAGGTGGTGCGCGACGCCAGTGCGACAGCACCCTCAGTATAGCAGAGCCGCGCCACCGTCACAGGGGTCTCAAAGGACGCCTGCCTGGGGCAGGAGCGTTAGCTCCTCGAGCGCCGCCCCCGGTGCCAGGGCGGCCATGAGGAGAGCCGCCTCAGCGATTTGGTCGGGCTTCAGCATGAGGGCCCGGTCGGGCGGCTGCGGCACGACATCCCAGAGCGGAGTGTCCGTCGCTCCCGCCGAGAGCACGCCCACGCGCACTCCGTGAGCCCGCATCTCCTCGGCCAGGACCCGCGAGAAGCCCAGGAGGCCATACTTGGCGGCCGTGTATGCCCCGCTGCCGGGAAGGGTTCGGCTGGTGACCACGGAGCCGATATTGATGATGGTCCCCCGCCGCTGCGCGGTCATAGCCGGCAGCACGGCGCGGCAGCACAGGAAGACGCCCCGCAGGTTGACCGCCATCAGCTGGTCCCAGTCCGCGGTCTTGGCATCGGCCACGGGCCCGAAGGCCGCCATCCCCGCCGCCGTCACGAGACAGTCGATGCGGCCGCCCTCGGCGAGGGCGCGGGTGACGAGAGCCGCCACCGCGGGCTCCTGCCTGACGTCGGTGGCCACGGCCAGCGCCCGTCCACCCGCCGCCTCGATGTCGCGCTGGACGGCGGCGATCTCACGCGCCGAGCGCGCGGCGAGCACCACGAAAGCGCCTTCGCGCGCGAAAGTGGCGGCGACGGCGCGACCGATCCCCCGCCCCGCCCCGGTGACGACGGCGACCTGGCCGGCGAGTCTCACAGCATGAGGCCGCTGCGCGACTTGATCAGCTCCATGAACTCGGCGCGCGTCTCCGGGCGATCGCGGAAAGCGCCCAGCATGGCGGAGGTGACGGCCTTGGAGTTCTGCTTTTCGACCCCGCGCATGAGCATGCACAGGTGGAGGGCCTCGACGACCACGGCGACCCCGCGCGGCTGCAGCACCTCGTTGAGCGTCTGGGCGATCTGGGTGGTCAGCCGCTCCTGGACCTGCAGCCGCCGCGCGAACATCTCGACGAGCCGCGGGAGCTTGGACAACCCGACGATCTTGTTCGAGGGCATGTAGGCGATGTGGCACTTGCCAAAAAATGGAAGAAGGTGGTG
>JBKPBU010000468.1:0-2133 GCA_046727015.1 Candidatus Methylomirabilota bacterium
TTCCCCACGCCCGCCATCCTCGGCCACGAGGCCGCCGGGATCGTCGAGGAGGTCGGCCTCCAGGTCAGCGAGTTCAAGCCGGGCGATCACGTCATCGCGTGCCTCTCCGTCTTCTGCGGGCACTGCGACTACTGCCTCACCGGCAAGACCCATCTCTGCCAGACGCGCCCGGTCCGCGCCAAGACGGATCCGCCCAAGCTGTCGTGGAAGGGCCAGCCGGTCAACCAGTTCGCCAACCTCTCCGCCTACGCGGAGAAGATGCTCGTGCACGAGAACGCGCTCGTGAAGATCGACGACAAGATGCCGCTGGACCGCGCGGCGCTCATCGGTTGCGGCGTCACCACCGGCGTGGGCGCGGTGCTGAACACCGCCCGGATCGAGGCCGGCTCGAGCGTGGCGGTCTTCGGCGCCGGCGGCGTGGGGCTCGCGGCGATCCAGGGCGCGCGGATCGCGGGGGCGCGGATGATCATCGCCGTGGACACGGTCGACGCCAAGCTGGCCACCGCGAAATCCCTGGGCGCCACCCACGGGATCAACGCCAAGACGGGCGATCCCGTGCGCGAGATTCGCGAGATGACGAAGGGCGGCGTGGACTATTCGTTCGAGTGCATCGGCCTCAAGATCGCGGCCGAGCAGTGCTTCGACTGCATCCGCCCGGGCGGAACCGCTACCGTGGTGGGCATGATCCCGGTCGGGCAGAAGGTGGAGCTCGACGGGCCCATGTTCCTGCGCGAAAAGAAGATCCAGGGCTGCAGCATGGGCTCCAACCGCTTCAAGGTGGACATGCCGCGCTACATCGAGCTGTACCAGCAGGGTCGTCTCAAGCTGGACGAGATGATCACCCGCCGCGGCAAGCTCGAGGACGTGAACGAGTTCTTCCGCGCGATGAAGGCCGGAGAAGTCTCGCGCTCCGTAATGATGTTCTAGGGACACCGGGGTCAGGTCTTACATTACGACAAATGTTGGAATGTAAGACCTGACCCCTTAGCCGCTAGCCGCCGAGAAGGATGAAGCGGCGGCGGCCGACCTGGCCCTGGTCGAGGACGCGCCAGGCCGGGTCGGCTCGAGGCTCGAGCCGCTGCCAGTCCTCGGCGCGGATCAGCAGTCGCGCGTTGGGCGGGGCGGCCAGAAGCGCCGTCGCCTCGCCCTCGCTCTGCACTTCTCTCACCGGCCGGCGAAGGTAGAAATCCCACGCGAGGTTGGCGTCGGGATATGCGAGCAGCGGCGCCTCCTGGTCGAGCCTGGCGGCGATGCGCCGCGTGATGCCTGGGTAGTCATTCGCCTTCGCGAAGCGGGGCGGGTAGCCCACGGCAGTCACGGCCAACGCCATGCCGAGCCCCACCGCGATCCAGCCGCACGCGGCAAGACCTCCGTGATCCACCCGCAGGCTGAGCAGCGCGACCGCGGCGCCCGCGACCAGCGCCACCGCCACGGTCCAGCGCTCCCACGCGGCGACGGGCAGAAAGACGGCGTCGGGGCCCGAAGCCGATCCCCAGAGGACGAAGGCGCCAGCTCCTATCATGAGCAAGAGATAGAGGACCGCGGCGCCCGTCAGCACCCTGCGCGCGCGCTCGGCGGCCCCGACGAAAAAGTCGGCGACCAGGAGCGCGAAGACGGGCCACAGCGGAAGGAAGTAGCGGGCCCGCTGCTCTCCCGAGAGGCTGAGAAGCACGATCAGCGTCGCCCCCCAGACGAGGAGCCTCCGGCGATCAGGATCGCGGTCGCGCATCCACCACCACGCGGCAGGAAGGATGAAACAGCCCCAGGGCAGGAAGCGCGCGAGATGCCCCGCCACCGCTTGCAGCCGCGAGGCGACGGCGGTCCTGAAATACCAGCCGAAATAGTCCGTCATCACCACGGCCCGGCCGTAGCTCCGCTCGCGCTGGAGGAGATACGGCACGAGCCACGGCAGCGCCGTCACCGCGATGACGGCAAGACCAAGCGGCAGCTTCAGCCGCTTGATCCCGGCGAAACGGTCCGCGGCCAGGCTCGCCGCCACGGCGGCCACCAGCACCATGAGGGCGGCCGGCCCCTTGCTGGCGAGGCCTCCCGCGGCGCAGAGGTAGAAGCCGAGAAGAGGCCGGAGGGGATGCGGCGCACGGCAGGCGACCAGATAGAAGTAGAGCGCCCAGC
>JBKPBU010000469.1:0-8925 GCA_046727015.1 Candidatus Methylomirabilota bacterium
TACCTGGACGACGCGCTCCTCCTCGATCACGAGGACAAGACTTTCACGGGAGGATGGGTCGGACTCTGGACCAAGGCCGACTCAGTCACGGAGTTCGCCGATCTCGAAATCACCGGGACGCCCGCGAAGTGACGGGCACGAGGGACGCAGAGGCGACCGGAGGGTCGAAGGAGATCGCGACCACACTCTTCAAGCTTGGCGCTACATCCTACGGTGGGCCGGCGATCATGGGCATCATGCAGGCCGAGCTGCAGGAGAAACGGAAGTGGGTCTCGAAGGAACGCTTCCTCGAAGGACTCTCGGTGGCGAGCATGCTGCCCGGCGCGACGGCCACCCAGCTCGGCATTTTCCTCGGATACGCGCGCGGCGGGTGGTGGGGTGGCCGGAGTGGAGGAGTGTGCTTCGTGCTGCCCGCGGTCTGCTTCATGCTCGGTCTCACGATCGCGTATGCCAGCTTGGGCCTCACGCCGATCGCGCGCGGTGCCCTCTACGGACTGGGCCCGGTCGTCATCGGCCTCTTCGCCGTCGCGCTCTATCGCCTCGGTAGAACGGCGATGAGCTCCGTGCCGGAGGCGGTCATAGGAGTGATGGCGGCTGCCGCATCGATCGGCACCCCGCTGGGAATCGTGGCCATCCTGGTCCTGGCCGGCGTGGCTGGCCTGCTCCTCTTTCAGCCCGGAAGACCCCGAGCACCGGTCGTCATCCCGTCGTCACTGGCCTTCCTTGCCGTACTCGCGACTGCCTGGTGGCTGAACACGTCAGCCCCCGGCTCAGCCGTCTCGGAACGAATCCCGAATCCGAAGAGTCTCCTGGAAATCGGCGCGTACTTTCTCAAGGTCGGCGCGTTCACGATCGGTGGCGGCCTGACGATGATCGCATTCATCCAGGATCAGGTCGTCGGTCAGTTCGGCTGGCTGACGCCGCGCGAGTTTGTCGACGGCCTGGCCCTCGGCCAGCTCACCCCGGGGCCGGTGCTCATGATCGCGGCCTATGTCGGTTACAAGGCGGCGGGGGCGGCGGGCGCCGCCGTGGCCGCTACCGCCGCATTTCTCCCTTCCTTCATCATCATGCTGATCATTCTTCCCGTGCTCGAGCGGGTCAGAAAGCTTGCATGGATCAGGGCCGTCATGAAAGGGATGGCCCCCGCGGTGATCGGCGTCCTCGCCGTCTCGCTCACCCGGCTCGCGCCGGCGGCGCTCCCCGACCCGTTCGCCGTCGCTATCCTTGCCGCCACCCTCATCGCGCTGATGGTGTTCCGGATCGGCGCCTTCAAGCTCATGATCGCCGGCGCCGTCCTCGGCGTGCTGAGAAGCCGCCTGGCGCGTCTGATCCTAGCCGCCCAGTAGCTCGAAGAAGGGCGCGTTGATCTGGTGCGCGGCCTCGTAGGGGACCCAGTGGCCCGCGCCCTCGATCACGCGGAAATCGAGATCCGCCTGGGCCGAGGACAGCACTCGGCGGCATGCGCGCGGGGCCGGGCGCCACGTTCCGCGTGGAGCTGCCAGAGCGCTTGCCCGCCGCCGCCTGACCCGCGACGCTCCTCGGTCGTTGGCATAACGGACCTTGCGGGATCGCGCCCGCGCGGCTATGCTCCCGAGGAAAGGAGCCGCCATGACGAAGACCTATCGCATCGCCGCCATCCCCGGCGACGGCATCGGCAAGGAAGTGATGCCCGAAGGCATCCGCGTGCTCGACGCCGCCGCGCGCAAGTTCGGCTTCACGGTCGCCTTCGATCATTTCGACTGGAACTGCGACCGCCAGGTGAAGAGCGGTCACTGGATGCCCGACAACTGGAAAGAGATGGTCGGCGGCCACGACGCGATCTACTTCGGCGCGGCGGGCTGGCCCGCTCTCGTGCCCGACCACGTCTCGCTCTGGGACTCGCTCATCCGGTTCCGCCGCGACTTCGATCAGTACGTCAACCTGCGGCCGGTCAAGCTCATGCCCGGCATCCCCTGCCCGCTGGCGGGCCGCAAGCCCGGCGACATCGACTATTTCGTGGTCCGCGAGAACACGGAGGGCGAGTACTCCTCGGTCGGCGGCAGGATGTTCGAGGGTACCGACCGCGAGTTCGTCACCCAGCAGGCCTGCTTCACCCGCAAGGGCGTGGACCGGATCATGAAGTTCGCCTTCGAGCTGGCCATGACACGCCCGCGGAAGCAGGTCACGTCGGCGACGAAGTCCAACGGTATCGCCATCACCATGCCGTACTGGGACGAGCGCTTCGCGGCGATGGGCAAGCAGTATCCGGCAGTGAAGACGGACCAGTACCACATCGACGGGCTGACCATCCAGATGGTGCTCAACCCCCAGCGCTTCGACGTCATCGTCGCCTCCAACCTCTTCGGCGACATCCTCTCCGACCTGGGGCCCGCGACGGCCGGTACCATCGGCATCGCGCCCTCGGCCAACATGAACCCGGAGCGCGCATTCCCGTCGCTGTTCGAGCCGGTGCACGGCTCGGCGCCGGATATTTACGGCAAGGCGATCGCCAACCCCATCGGGCAGATCTGGTCGGGCGCGATGATGCTGGAGTTTCTCGGCGAGCCGGCCGCGGGCGCGGCCATCGTGCGCGCCATCGAGAGCGTGCTCGAGCCCGGCTCCGACGCTCCGCGCACGCCCGATATGGGCGGCAAGGCCAAGACGGCGGACCTCGGCAAGGCGATCGCGGAGGCTGTGTAGCGCCGGCCGCTACATTCGATCTGGAGCCTCTCCTTGACCGCGTCCCGCCCGAAGGGGTACGCTCCGTTTACTTCCGACTTATTGCCCAGAGGCTTCAATGAAGTGTCTGCACTGTCTGCACAACAACCGAGCGACCGCGAAGTTCTGTGAGCAGTGCGGCGCCCCCCTCGGGCGGGCCTGCGTGGCCTGTGGCGTCCAGCTCTCCACGTCGGCGAAGTTCTGCCCGGAGTGCGGGTGCCAGGCCGCCGTGTCCCCGGAGGTGGCCGACGGCCGCTTTGTCTCGCCCGACTCCTACACGCCGCGGCACCTCGCCGAGAAGATCCTCACGTCGCGGGCGGCGCTCGAAGGCGAGCGCAAGCAGGTCACCGTGCTCTTCGCCGATCTGAAAGGCTCGATGGAGCTGCTGGCCGACCAGGATCCCGAAGAGGCACGCCAGATTCTCGACCCCGTCCTGGAGTTGATGCTCGAGGCCGTCCACCACTACGAGGGCACGGTGAACCAGGTCATGGGCGACGGCGTCATGGCCCTGTTCGGCGCGCCCCTCGCCCACGAGGACCACGCCGTCCGGGCCTGCTATGCGGCGCTGCGAATGCAGGATCGGGTCCAGCGCCACGCCGAGGAGATCAAGCAGGCGCACGGTATCGCGATCCGCATCCGGATCGGGCTCAATTCGGGTGAAGTCGTGGTGCGGTCCATCAGCAACGACCTCCACATGGACTACACGGCGGTGGGGCAGACCACGCACCTGGCCGCCCGCATGGAGCAGATGGCGGAGCCTGGTTCCATCCTCGCTCCCGCCGACACCCTCAGGCTGGTGGAAGGGTATGTCGAGGCGGTCTCGCTCGGCCGGCGGTCCGTTCGCGGCCTGCAGGCGGCGGTCGACGTGTACGCCATCACCGGACACGGCGTGGCGCGTCGGCCGCTGGAGGCGGCCGCGGCACGCGGTCTGACCGGCTTCGTGGGCCGCGAAAACGAGCTGGCCCAGCTCGGCTCGGCGATGCAGTCGGCGGCCGCCGGCCGGGGTCAGATTGTCGCGGTCGTGGGAGAGCCGGGTGTCGGAAAGTCCCGGCTCTTCCACGAGTTTACTCGCCCGGAGCGAATGCCCGGCTGGCGAGTCGTGAAGACGGGCGCTGCCTCCTACGGCAGATCGACGGCATACCGGCCGGTCATCGATCTTCTGCGAGCGTACTTCGAGGTCCACGACCGGGGCGACCGGCAGGAAGTCCGCGACAGGATCGTCGGCCGCGTGCTGGCGCTCGACGAGAGGCTGGCCTCCATCGCCCCTGCCCTGCTTTCGCTCCTCGACGTGCCGGTAGAGGATCCGCAGTGGCAGTCACTGGATCCTCGCCAGCGGCGGCAGCACACGATGGACGCGATCAGGCGCCTCCTGCTGAGAGAGAGTCACGAGCAGCCGCTGTGCGTTGTCTTCGAGGACCTGCAATGGATTGACTCCGAGACCCAGGCCTTTCTCGACAGCTTGATCCAGAGCCTCCCCGCCGCGCGGGTTCTTCTCCTCGTCAACTACCGCCCGGAATACCGGCACGAGTGGGGAAGCAGGAGCTACTACAAGCAGCTCCGCGTCAATCCGCTCCCTCACCAGAGCGCGGAGGAGCTTCTCCGGCTGCTGCTCGGAGACGACGGCCAGCTCGCGCCGCTCGAGCTGCTGCTGATCGAGCACACGAGAGGGAACCCTTTCTTCCTCGAGGAAAGCGTCCGGATGATGGTCGAGGACGGCGGCCTCGTCGGCGAGAGGGGAGACTACCGCCTGGCGAAGCCCCTCACGACGTTCCGGGTTCCCGCCACCGTCGAGGCGGTCCTCGCCGCGCGGATCGACCGCCTCGGGCCTGCCGACAAGCGCCTGCTCCAGGCCGCGTCGGTCATCGGCGACAACGTGCCGGTCGTCCTGCTCCAGGCCGTCGCCGAGATGTCCGAGGACGAGTTCCGTGACGCCCTCTCCCGCCTCCGGGCTGCCGAGTTCCTCTATGACATCAGCCTGCTCCAGGAGCCCCACTACCTCTTCAAGCACGGGTTGACGCGACAGGTGGCCTACCACTCGCTGTTGCGGGAGCAGCAGCGCAGGCTCCATACGCGGATCGTGGAGGCGATCGAGCGCCTCTATCCCGAGCGGCTGACCGAGCACGTCGAGCGGCTCGCCCGCCACGCTTACGACGGCGAGCTTTGGGATCGCGCGGCCCCTTACCTCCGGCAGGCGGCAAAGAAGGCGTTCGCGCGCTCGGCCAATCGGGAAGCCGTGGTCTGGTTTGACCAGGCACTCATCGCCATCGAGCACCTGCCCGAGAGCCGCGAGCTGTGCGAGCAGGCGATCGATCTCCGGTTCGACCTCCGCAACGCGCTCCAACCGCTCGGGGAATTCGGGTCGATCCTCGAGCGCCTCCGGGAAGCCGAGGCGCTGGCGGTGAGCCTCTCCGATCAACGCAGGCTCGGACAAGTGGCGGCATATCTGACCGACTACTTCCGCCTGACGGGCGACCAGGACCAGGCGATCGAATGGGGACACCGCGCTCTCGCCGTGGCCGGCGCGCTCAAGGACTTCGACCTGCAGGTGGTGACCAGCACATGGCTCGGCCAGATCTACCTCGCAAGAGCCGACTACGGGCAGGCCCTCGCCCTCTTCCGCGACAACGTCCGGTTACTCGTCGGTGAGTTGGCCCGACAGCGATGCGGAATGCCCCAACCCCCCGCTATCCACTCACGGACGTGCCTGGCCTGGTGTCTCTCGGAGCTCGGCGACTTCGCCGAGGCAATCGCGCTCGGAGAGGAGGCGGTCGCGATGGCCGGGTCCACCGACCACCAGCTCAGCCGGGCGGTCGCGCAGGCCGGCCTCGGCGTGGCGTACCTCCGTCGCGGCGAGGCCGACAGGGCCATCGCTGCGCTCGAGCAGGGCCTGGAGGCCGTCCGTGCCGGGAACAGCCCGCTCTGGTTTCCGAGGCTCGCCTCCGCCCTGGGCTCCGCCTACGGCCTGGCCGGACGGCTGACTGAAGCGCTTTCGCTGACGCAGGCAGCCGTCTCCCAGGGAGCCGCGATGAATCTGATGGGAGGTCATTCGCTGCTGCTGGCGTATCTCGGCGAAGTGCACCTGCGCGCGGGCCGGATCGACGATGCCCGCAAGAATGCGGAGCGGGCGCTCGCCCTCGCCCGCGATCACAAGGAGCCGGGGTACGAAGGCTGGACGCTTCGCCTGCTCGCGGAGATCGCCCTCGGATCGGATCCCCCGAACGTCGTCCAGGCGGTGGAATATGGACGCAGCGCCCTGGCGATGGCCGAGGCGTGGAAGATGCGCCCGCTGATGGCGCACTGCCACCTCGCGCTCGGCCGCGCCCTGGCGCTCGTCGACGAGCCCGACGCTGCGACACGGCACCTCGCCGCTGCCAGCCAGCTCCTCGGCGAGATGGATATGCAGGCGTGGCTCGGGCAGGCGCGGGCCGAGCTTGAACGCCTAGCCTGATCTCCGCCGCGCCTTCACTCGGAAGTCCTCGATCTCAGCGCCGTAGCGCCGTGCGAGCTGGCGGACCTCCAGCTCGAGGGCAGCGATCATCGTCGCGTCCATCGCGCCGGTCAACTCGATACGGTGCGCGGGGCCGGCATTCCCGCGCGCCCCCGTGGTCCTGGCGCGCGCGGGAATGGCGGCCCGACCCCCGGTGCTCCCGCTACCGGCGCTTGGCCTTCTTCCGCTTCTTGAATTTCGCCCCATACTTCCTCGCGACCTTCTTCAGCTCCCGGTTGAGCCGTCGAATCTGGTCCTCGTCCTTGGGCCCCTTGAGCTGGATGACCACGCTTCGCGTCACCTTCTTGGGTATGTCCGTTGGTACAAAGGGCATGCTAGTCCTCCTCCGTGTGGTGGGTGTGTTGCAGCGGATCCCGCATCCGCATTCTACTTCCGGGCATCTTCGATTCCCGAGAAGAACTCCTCCGCGTGAAATACTCCGGGAAGGGTATCCACGTCGCGCACCATGAAATGATCAGCCGACTCGTCAGGTTCCTCGAGGGATTCCACCCGCTCGCCGAGGGCGAGCCGGACGTAGGTCACCGCCATGTTGTGTTTGCCGGCGAGGTCCAACAGATTCGTCCCCGCCAGGAAACGTCCCGCGTTGATCTCGGTGACGCACACGTTCCCCTCGCCGTCCTCCTTGAGGTCCACGCTGAACAGGCCGGAGATATCCCGCCCGAGCGCGCCCACGGCCCGGGTCGTCACCTCCAGGACTCGCGGATCGGCCGCCGTCCTGGCGAGGGCGGCCACCGACGACACACCGCTCGGATGACCGCCGGCTGCGATGTAGGACAGGCGCTGAAAAGCCTTTGTCAACACAGGGCGGCCCCGATCCCAAAGGCTCTGGCAGCCGAAGTCGCGGCCCGGCAAGTACTCGGACAGCGTGAACGACCTCACGGGGACGCCGCGCATCGTGGCCCAGTAGGCGATCCAGGCCTGAGCCTGCCGCGGCGCCCGGACCGGGATCGCCGCGGTGGAGCCGCTGCCCGCGCGCACCCTGCACCAGAGCGGCGGGCGGCCCAGGCGGCGAAATATCCCGGGCACCCCGGCCAGACTGCTCACCGCGTACGTCAGCGGCGCCGCGACGCCGCGACCTCGCAGAAAGCGACTGAGCCGATACTTGTCCTGGCAGAGCTCGACCACCGGTCGGGGCGGGAGGAACACGCGGCATGGAAGTCGCCGACGGGCACGGGAGAGCGCCCGGACCTCGGCGTCCGTGGTCGGGATGAGCAGGTCGACGCGGGCTCGCGCGACCACGCGTGCGACGTCCCGGAGGAAGGCGTGATGCGTGACCGGATGAACGAGAAAGTTGCGATCCGCGGACGATTTCTTGAGTATAAAGCAGTCGCTATGGCATCCCGCAATGAAGAGCGAGGGGTCGCCTGCTTTCAGACTTCGGATCAGATTGCTGCTTGGTCCGCTGCCCGCCCCGGTGATGAGAAGGCGCACCGGCATGCCATCCTCCTCGCGATAGGGCTGCTTGCGCCCCGCCATCGTGCGGCGATCCTGCCACAGGGGACGGAAGAGATCAAACCAAGCTGGTACACTCTCCGAAACAACCCCATCGATGTTTTGGAGGACATCATGACCAGCCAGTCCTCACGCGCGGTCGCGCAGGTGGTGACCCCGGAGCCGGTGATCGAAGGAGCCGGCGTTCATCTCCGGCGGAGCATCGGGACTCGCCGTCTCGATCACCTGGACCCCTTCCTGCTCCTCGACCATTTCGAGTCGCTCAATCCGTCCGATTACGAGGCGGGCTTCCCGTATCACCCGCACCGCGGGATCGAGACGGTCACGATCGTCCGGAAAGGGGAGATCCAGCACAAAGATTCTCTGGGACATCGTGGCACGATCGGGGCCGGCGACATTCAATGGATGACCTCGGGCAGCGGCATTCTCCACGAGGAGATGCCCCAAGTCCGGCCCGAGGGGATCGGCGGGTTGCAGCTCTGGCTCAACCTGCCCGCGCGCGAGAAGATGAGCCGTCCCAAGTATCGCGACCTCGAGGGAGACCGCCTGACCGAAGCGGAGACGGGCGGAGGGGCGAAGATTCGCGCCATAGCGGGCGAGGCCGACAACGGGCGGCTCGTGGGCCCGGTGGAGGGCCTGGCCGTCGCGCCAAAGTTCGTGGACGTGACGCTGCCGGCGGGCGCCACTTTCCGCGAGGCAGTGCCGCGAGGCCACACCGCGTTCGCCTACCTGGACCACGGCGAAGTCCGCTTCGGTCCCGAGCGGACGCCCGCACGGGCGCCTGCTCTGGTCATCTTCGGAGACGGAGACATCGTCGAGGCATCGGCGGGGCCCGGCGGCGGACGGTTTCTCCTCGCCGCGGCCAAGCCGCTCGGCGAGCCGATCGCCCGCCACGGTCCGTTCGTGATGAACACCCGCGCCGAGATCGAGCAGACGCTCCAGGACCTTCGCACCGGGCACTTCATCCGCAGCGAGCCGCGCGACGCGTGATGGCCCGCGGCTGGTCGAGCGCGCCGCTGCTCGCCGGCCTACTCGCCGCGGCGTGCGGAATGCCGCCGCCGCCGGCGCCTCAGAAGCTGGACGTCTACCTCTATGAGGACACGCGCCAGCTCGTGGAGTCCGTGGACAGCGCGGCCGGCCTGCTCGAGACGCGGGGCGCCGCCGCCGCGCTCGAGGAGTTCGGTCGACCCGGCTCACGGGAGCAGCGCTCGGCGGCGCACTTGTTCGTGTACGAGCCCTCCGGCGTCCTCGTGTGGCATGATGCCAAC
>JBKPBU010000470.1:0-2210 GCA_046727015.1 Candidatus Methylomirabilota bacterium
TAGGGCAAACGGCCCACGGAGCCTCGTCCGACCGGAGATATCCTTGCCAATCCGAGGGCTTTTGGGTAGCATGAAGCCGTAGCGGTTCCCGCCTGGAGGGGTTTCCAGTGAGTCAGAGAGGGGACGTTCTGCGCCGAGGACGGAAGCCACTGAAAGGACTACGGGAATCATGAGCGACACGGTAATGCCTGCGCCTTCCGTCGCCAAGCCGCGACGGACGCTGACCCGGGCCGTCATACGCTTCGCCGGTGATTCCGGCGACGGCATGCAGGTCACGGGCGAGCAGTTCACCACCGAAGCGGCCTGGGCCGGCAACGACATCTCGACGCTGCCCAATTTTCCGGCCGAGATCCGCGCGCCCGCCGGGACGCTCTTCGGCGTGTCCAGCTTCCAGTTGCAGTTCGGCAGCCAGCGGGTCCACACGCCGGGAGACCGCCTCGACTCCCTCGTCGCGATGAACCCCGCGGCGCTCAAGGTGCACCTGGCCGATCTCAAGCCGGGCGGCATCCTGATCGTCAACACGGCGGCGTTCGACCAGCGAAATCTGGAAAAGGCCGGCTATCCGAAGGACGAAAAGGGCCTGCCCAAGAATCCGCTCGCCGACCCCGGACTGGCCGAGAAGTACCGCCTCTACCAGGTCGACATCGGCGCGATGACGAAGAAGTCGCTCGAGGACCTGCCGCTCAACGCGAAGGAGAAGGAGCGCTGCAAGAACTTCTTCGCGCTCGGGCTCGTCTCCTGGATCTACACGCGGCCGCTCGACCCCACCCTCGAAGCCATCAAGAAGCGCTTCGCCAAGAACCCGACCTTCGTCGAGGCCAATATCCGGGTCCTCAAGGCGGGGCACGCCTTCGGCGAGACGGCCGAGATGTTCTCCGAGCACTACGGAATCGAGCCGGCCGAAATGGCGCCCGGCCTCTACCGCAGCATGACGGGCAACCGGGCGCTCGCCTGGGGCCTGCTCGCCGCGGCCGAGCGCACCAACATTCCCATCGTCTTCGGCGCCTATCCGATCACGCCCGCGTCGAGCATCCTCGAGGAGCTGGCGCTCCACAAGCGCTGGCGGGTGCGCACGTTCCAGGCCGAGGACGAGATCGCGGCCGTCACCTCCGCCATCGGCGCCTCGTTCGGGGGCGCTCTCGGCGTGACGGCCTCGAGCGGCCCGGGCATCGCCCTCAAGGGTGAAGGCATCGGTCTCGCGGTGATGGCCGAGCTGCCGCTGGTCATCTTCGACATCCAGCGCGGCGGCCCGAGCACCGGCCTGCCCACGAAGACGGAGCAGGCCGACCTGATGCAGGCGCTGTACGGGCGCAACAGCGAGAGCCCTATCGTCGTCATCGCGCCGTGCACGCCCGGCGACTGCTTCTACGTCGCCTACGAAGCAGTGCGCATCGCGATCAAGTACATGGTGCCGGTCATGGTCCTCTCCGACGGCTATCTCGCGAACGGCTCCGAGCCCTGGCTGATCCCGGACGTCAAGACGCTGCCCGACATCGACGTGGCGTTCCGCACCGAGAAGGAGGGCTTCGCGCCCTACCTGCGCGACCCGGCGACCCTGGCGCGGCCCTGGGTGCGTCCCGGCACGCCCGGCCTCGAGCACCGGATCGGCGGCATCGAGAAGCAGGACGTCACCGGCAACATCTCCTACGAGGCGGACAACCACGACCTGATGGTCCGCACCCGGGCCGGGAAGGTCCGGCGCGTGGCGCAGGAGATTCCGCCGACGGTGATCAACGGCAAGGAGTCGGGCGACGTGCTGGTGGTCGGGTGGGGCGGCACCTACGGCGCCATCACCGCGGCGGTCGAAGAAGCACAGATGGAAGGCAAGGCGGTCTCGGCCGTCCACATCCGCCACCTGAACCCGCTGCCTCCGGACCTCGGCCAGATCCTCCGGCAGTTCCGCCGGGTCCTCGTGCCGGAGATCAACAGCGGCCAGCTCGTGCGCGTTCTGAGAGCCGAGTACCTGGTGGACGCCGTCGGGTTCAACCGCGTCCGGGGCATGCCGCTGGCGAGCCAGGAGATCCTCGAGGCCATCAATCAACTTCTGGAGGCGAAGCAGTGAGCACGGCCACGGGCACTCCCGGCGCGGCGCCGAAGTACACGAAGAAGGACTTCGAGTCCGACCAGGACGTGCGCTGGTGCCCCGGCTGCGGGGACTACGCCATCCTGAGCGCGATGCAGAAGACGATGCCCGATCTCGGCATCCCGAG
>JBKPBU010000471.1:0-8829 GCA_046727015.1 Candidatus Methylomirabilota bacterium
ACGGGCATGTGAGCAGCCGGCTGGACGACGAGCGAGGAGCCCACGACCACGAAGAGGTCCGAGGCGCGCGCCCGTCGCTCGGCCTCCTCGGTCTCTTCCCGGGGCATGGCCTCGCCGAACATCACGGTGCGCGGCTTGATGACACCGCCGCAGGGCGGCTCGCAGGTCGGCACGGCCACGCCCGACTCCAGCCAGTCCTGGATCAGGGCACGGTCGTACGGGCGCTCGCAGGCGAGGCACCGCGCGCGGGTGGCATTGCCGTGGAGCTCGATGACGCGCTCGGCGGGCAGCCCTGCCCGCTGGTGCAGGTTGTCGATGTTCTGTGTGATGACGCAATCGAGCCTGCCGAGCCGCCACAGCGTGACCAGGGCATGATGGCCCGGGTTGGGCTCGGCCCGTTTCACGACGGGGTAGACCGCGCGCCCAAGCTCCCAGTAGCGGCGCCGGCCTTCTTCCGAGCCGATGAAGTTCTGGAAGGTGAACTCGTTCGGATCGAAGCGGTCCCACACCCCGCCGGGACTCCGGAAATCGGGGATGCCGGATTCCGTGCTCATGCCGGCGCCCGTGAAGACCACGGTGCGCGACGCCCCGAGCGCCCACTCCGCGACCTGGCCGACCGGATCCTTCACGAGCGTCGCTTGGGTTGCTTTTTCCGTGACTTGGCTGCCCTGCCCTTACCTTTCACCTTAGGTTTCGCTTTGCCTCCGGCAGCCAGCTTGCGACGCGCCAGCGACGTCATCTCATTGCGCGATCCGACGCCGCCCCTGACCTTCGGCCCGGCGGCGATGGCCCTGATCCACTGGTCCAGCTCTTCGGCAAGCTCCGGATAGCAATGCCGGCGATAGACGATCAGGGCCTGGAGCGCGGCCGGATCCTTCCACGGTTTGAGCACGAAGGGCGCGTCGGGATCCGCGAGGTCGAACGGCCCCTCGGCCGCCATCTGCATGACGATGTACCGTCGGGTCAGCTCAGCCATATGGCCTCCAGCGTGCGGCGTGAGAAAAGGCCGGGCTCGTCGAGCCCGGCCGGAACAGCGACCGGCGTCGCCGGTGCCCGTCAGGGCTGAGAGAGCACCGCCACGGCCGAGACGGCGCCGGGTCCGCCCAGGTTGTGCGCGAGCCCCATGTCGGCACCCGCGACCTGCATCTTGCCCGCGCGCCCCAGGAGCTGGTCGTGGATATTGTTGATCATCCGGATGCCCGAGGAGCCTATCGGATGGCCGCAGGATTTGAGGCCGCCCGACGTGTTGATGGGCAACGACCCACCGAGCCGTGTCTCGCCCGCCCGCGCCGCGCGCCAGCCCGCGCCCGGCTCGAAGAAGCCCAGGTCCTCGTAGTTGACGATCTCCGTGATGGTGAAGCAGTCGTGGCACTCGGCGACCTTGATCTCCTTGGCCGGGTTGGTCACGCCGGCCATCTTGTAGGCGGCCTTGGCCGCCTCGCGGGTCGCCCGGAACGAGGTGAAGTTCCACGACGGGTCGAACTGGGTGTTCCAGTACCCTGCGGTGACCGCGTAGGCGATGCCACGGATGATCGAGTAGGCCTCGGTGAACCTCGGCGCGAGATCGGCGCGCGTGAGGATCGCCGCGGCGGCGCCGTCAGTGGTCGGGCAGCAGTCGAAGAGCCCGAGCGGCTCGGCGACCTTGGGCGCCTTGGCGTGCATCTCGGCCGTGATCTCTTTCTGGAAATGTGCCTTGGGGTTGAGCGAGCCGTGGTAGTGGTTCTTCATCGCCACCGCGCCCAGCGCCTCCTCGCCCGCTCCATACTCCTTGAAGTAGCGCGTGGCGAGGAGGGCGAACATGCCCGGGGCGGTCCGGCCCTTGGCTAGCACGGGATGCCCGCGGTTGACCGCCTGCGCCACCAGTGATCCGCGCGAGGGCACCTCGCGCATTTTCTCCGCCCCCACCGCGAGTACCAGGTCGTACTCACCCGACGCCACGGCCAGCGCGGCGTTGCGCACCGCCTCGATGCCCGTCGCGCAGTACGCGGCCACGCGCGTGACCGGGATCGGGAAGAGGTTGAGCGGGTCGGAGACGAAGGTGCCCGAGTTGCCCTCGAAGCCGTAGAGCATGGGCTCGTAGCAGCCGAACCAGGCGGCCTGGAGCTGGCGCGATTCGATCTTCGCGTCGGCCATGGCCAGGTTGACGGCCTCGAAGATCATGTCGGAGAGGCTCTGGTGGAAGTTCTCCCCGAACTTGATGGTGCCGGTACCGATGATGGCGACCTTGCCGCCGAGTCCGCTCATGGACTCCTCCTCTGATTGGGCGCCCGCAACTGGACGTGTGGCCGCGGGCCGCCCCCAGCGTACCCCGGCCCCCGCCGGCCTCGCAAGTGCTCACTCTGTGGGAGAATCCTGCGCATGCGCGCCATGGTGCTGTCCGCGCAGGCGGCCGTCGAGACATCGCCGCTCTCTGCGAGCGATCAGCCCATGCCCGAGCCGGGGCCGGGAGAAGCCCGAGTGCGCGTACGAGCCTGCGGAGCATGCCGGACGGATGTCCACGTGATCGAGGGCGACCTGCCGGCGCGGCGGCTGCCGCTGGTCCCGGGACATCAGGTCGTGGGAACCGTAGACGCGCTTGGCCCTGGCGCGAGGCGGTTCCGGGCCGGTGATCGCGTCGGGATCGCATGGCTTCGCTCGACCTGCGGGCGCTGCCGCTTCTGCCTCGGCGGCAGCGAGAACCTCTGCGCACAGTCGACCTATACGGGCTGGACCCATGACGGCGGCTACGCCGAGTACGCGTGCGTCCCGGAGGCCTTCGCGTACGCCATCCCGCCCGTGTTCGGCGACGCCGAGGCGACGCCGCTCCTCTGCGCCGGCATCATCGGCTATCGCGCGCTCAGGCGCAGCCAGGTGCCGAAGGGCGGCCGGCTCGGTCTCTACGGCTTCGGCTCTTCCGCGCACGTGACGCTCCAGGTTGCGCGGCACTGGGGCTGCACCGTCTACGTCGCCACGCGCGAGGCCGCCCGCCAGCGCCTGGCCCTCGAGCTCGGTGCCGCTTGGGCGGGGGCGGCGGGCGATCCCCTCCCGGACAAGCTCGACGGCGCGATCGTCTTCGCGCCCGTGGGCGCGCTCGTGCCGATCGCACTGCGCGACCTCGACAAGGGCGGCACGGTGGCCCTCGCCGGCATCCACGTGACGGACCTGCCCGCCATGGCCTACGAACCGCACCTCTTCTGGGAAAAGACGCTCCGGAGCGTGACCGCCAACACCCGTGCGGACGGCGAGGCGCTCCTGGCCGAGGCCGCGGCCATCCCCATCCGCCCGCGCGTCACCCGCTACCGCCTCGAGGACGCCAACCGGGCGCTCGCGGACATCAAGTCCTCGGAGGTCGAAGCCACGGCGGTCCTGATGCTCGACTGAGGAGACGGGCACGCGGGCCGGACGAATCTGCTCGGCCGCATTCGTTCCCTCGACCGCGACGGGTGGGCCTTTGACACAGGTTCCCTCCACGCCTAGACTCCGTTCACGCGCCCAAGCCTGACGGACGAAGACGTCTCGAAAGGATCCGGCATGAAAATCGAACGCATCGACATCTACTGGGTAAGGCTGCCCCTCGCATTCGTCTGGAAGACGTCCTATGGCGACCAGCTTTATACCGACACCATCCTCGTGCGGATGGAGAGTGGCGGGCGGTATGCCTGGGGCGAGAGCTGCCCGCCATATGTGCCGGGATACTCCGCCGAACACACCGTCGCCACCTTCTACACGCTGCGCGAGCACCTGGCGCCTCGCATCATTGGCCAGGACCTCGACTCGGCTCAGGCCCTCCTGGATCGCATCTCGGACATCAAGGGCAACCAGTTTGCCCGGGCCGCTCTGGAAATCACCTGGTGGGTGCTGGAGGCGAAGGGGCGCGGGGTGCCGCTGCACGTCGCGCTCGGAGGCAAGGGAGACCGTGTGGCGGTCGGGGCCGACTTCGGCATCCAGGACTCGGTGGACATTCTGCTCGAGAAGATTCAAGGCGCCATCGATCAGGGCTTCCCACGCATCAAGCTCAAATTCCGACCGGGCTGGGACCTCGACATGGTGGCGGCGGTGCGGTCCGCGTTCCCGCGCTTCACCTTCCACATCGACTGCAATGCCGCCTACACACCGGCCGATACCGACCTTTTCCGCAAGCTGGACCGCTATCACCTGGCCATGATCGAGCAGCCTCTGGCCGATGACGGGTTGAGCCTCATCAACCATGCCGATCTCCAGAAGCGCATCGAGACACCCGTATGTCTGGACGAGAGCGCGTTGAGCCTGGCCCATGTCCAAGCGGCCATCCGACTGGGGAGCTGCAAGGTGGTCAACATCAAGATGGCGCGGGTGGGAGGCCTGACGGCGTCGCGGGACATTCAGGCGCTCTGCGCCGAGCACGCCATTCCCTGCTGGGTCGGCGGCATGCTGGAGAGCGCTATCGGCGGCGCGATCTGCGCCGAACTGGCCACGCTTCCGAACTTCACCTATCCCGGCGATATTTTCCCCTCGTCGTATTTCTACACGAATGATGTCGGCAAGCCCGAGATCGTCCTCAGTGGGCCCGGCGAGGTCGCCACCTCGCAGGTGCCGGGCATCGCGCAGGAGCCTGACCCCGACCTGCTGAAGCGATGGACCACAAACCACGTGTCTTTTCGCATCTAGGACTTCCTCGATCGCCACGTCAAGGACCGCACGGCGCGCTGACCCGCCCTTCTCAGATTGCTTCTCCCCGAGGCCATCTGGAGTATCCTTCAGTGAGACAGCAGGGCCGCATCAAAGTTGGGGGTGCCCCGTGCCATGAATTGCCAGGACGCTCGCGAGTTGTTCTCGGCGCTTCTCGACGACCACATCGGGCTGACGGAGCGGGTTCCGCTGGAAGCGCATCTTCGGGAGTGCGAGGCCTGCCAGCTCGAGCTCGAGGCCCTTCGCATCAGTGAGCGCCCTCACCCACCGGCTTGGGCTCCGAACCTCGACTTCGCCAGGAAGGCGCTCGAGGCCATCCATCCGCATGACATGATGGAGAGGCTCCGCCAGCGAGTCTCTCTCCGCAAGCGAGTCGTCCACCACGCCCGTCCTCGCTGGGCCTCCTTCCGTAAGATCCTCGATGCGTGGCGGCCGGCAAACTGGATCGCTGCGCGCCGGCGCAGCGTGCATGCTCGGAGAAAAATCCCGTGGCGGCCGCGGCTCGGCGTCGATCTCGCCCGAAGAACCCTGGAGGCGATCTCCCGTATCGAGATCGGCACCCGGCTCCGTCGACTCAAGCCGTCCCTTGGTCCGGCCGTCCGACGTCTTCCCCAAGGGCTCGAGATCGCCCGGAATGCGCTCGAAGTCGCCCGGCGGGCGCTGAAGACGATTCCCCCACTGGCCGTCGCTATCTGGATCGCCATCTGGAATCGTCGACACTCGCTTCGCGTCCGGGCCCGCCATCTTCGTCTGACCGCCGCGGTGTTGCTCGTCACGTTGAGCGCCGCCGGCCTCTTCCGATACCGGGCCGAGCTCGGCGGTGCGGTTCGTCACTGGGTGTCCTCGGCTCGGCCAAGCGCCCATGCTCCGGCTCAGACGCAAATGGCATCCACCGAGCCGGTGACTCGGCCGGAGATTCCTCAGGTAGCTCCGCCCGACAGGCTACTACCGGCGCCCCCCCTCCTGTACCCGTCTCCGCCGCCGCTGGCACAGGAAAAGCCCGCACCAGAAGGACGAGCAGGGATTGCCGCTCCGGCCGAGCGAATGCGGAGCTCGTCAGAGCCTCGAGAGCCGGCGCCGGTCCCTCGCGCTCCCGCTCCATCGCCGTCCGTCCGCGATATGCGTGCGAATCGCCCCGCCAGGCTCGAAGCAGGTGCCTCGGGCCCGGTGGAAGCGCCGCGGCAGAAAAGCGAGAACGGAAGCAGCGCCAGGCGGAACGTGGTCGCCAAAGCGCCGCCCCCGCGAGAAGAGAAGGCCAGCAACGCCGTGGCCGCGGCCGTGCCCCTGGCCTCCGGCGACACGCGCCCGTCGCTGGACGTGATCGGGAAACTCCGGGTCAAGAGCCGGCACGGAGCCGAGCGCGATGTCGCGGCACTGGTGGCGAGAGCGGGAGGGACCACGGTCAGCCGCCAGCGCGGCGAGAAGATCACGGTCATCAAGGCGGTCGTCCCGAATCCCAGCTATGGCAAGTTTGCCCAGGGCCTGCACCGGATCGGCTCATGGCAGATCGAGGCGGGACGGTCCCAGCTGCCGGATCCCGTCTGGGTGACCGTCAGGCTGGCTGAGTAGCCGCCCGCGGCCCTCCGCATCCGGGATCACTTCGTCTTGAGCACTTGGCGTATCGGCGACCAGGGTGCCGCGCGCAGCTGATCTGGCCGTCGCTTCCTTCAGTCGCCGTTCGGTCGCGCCTGTCTCACCGCGACCATTGCCTGGATGCGCAGCTCCGGGGTCAGGCTCTCCACGTGGTGAACCTCGCGGAGGTGAGCCGTGAACTTCACCATGAGCTCACGGATATCACTTCCCTGCTCGACATAGGAGCAGCCCTCGAAGACATCCCCGCACCGAAGCTCTCGTATCATCTCGGCAGACTGATGCAGCAAGACGCGAGCCACCGAGGATCCGCGCATTAAATTAGCCAGTTCCGGTCTAAAACCTCTCCAGCCATACCAAAACTGTCCACGCCGTGGCCAATGATTGTCCGTATGGTGAAGCTGTCTGGGCGTCAGCCGGGAAGCGCGGGGGCGGGGGCGGCTCGCGGATTTTCAGCCACCCAGATAGGCGCGGCGGACGTCGGCGTTGTCGAGCAGGTCCCGCGCGGGGCCTTCCAGCGCGATGCGGCCGCTCTCCATGACGTAGGCGCGGTCGGCCATCCTGAGCGCCAGCGCCGCGTTCTGCTCCACCATCAGCACCGTCACGCCCTGCGCCCGGATCTCGGCGATGACGCGGAAGACCGTCTCGACCATGGTGGGCGCCAGTCCCAGCGACGGCTCGTCGAGCAGGAGGAGGCGCGGGTTCGACATGAGCGCGCGGGCGATGGCCAGCATCTGCTGCTCGCCGCCGGAGAGCGTGCCGCCAAGTTGCCCCGCGCGCTCCTGGAGCCGTGGAAAGTGGCGGAAGACGCGGGCGAGCTCGTCGGGGCTCACTCCCGCGCGCCCGCGGACGTAGGCGCCCATCTCGAGATTCTCCCGCACCGTCATCTCCGGGAAGATGCGCCGTCCCTCCGGACACTGGGCGATGCCGTGCTTGAGCACGGCGTGCGCCGGGCGCCCGTCGAGCCTCTCGCCCAGGAACGTGATCGTTCCGCCCGTCGGGCGAAGCAAGCCCGAGATGGTTCGCACCGTGGTGCTCTTTCCCGCGCCGTTGGCCCCGAGGAGGCAGACCATCTCGCCCTCGCGCACGCGAAGGCTCACCTCGCGCAGGACCGCGACGGGCCCGTAGCCGACGGACACGCGATCAAGGGCGAGCAACAACGTCTCCCGTGCCCAGGTAAGCGCGGATCACCTCGGGGTGGCGCTGGATCTCGGCCGGCGTTCCCTCGGCGATCTTGATGCCGTAGTTGAGCACCACCACGCGGTCGCACAGCCCCATGACGAGCTTCATGTCGTGCTCGACCAGCAGCACGGACAGGCCGTGCCCTCGAATTCCCTCGATCAGGCCCATGAGCCGCACCGTCTCGACCGCGTTGAGTCCCGCGGCGGGCTCGTCCAGCAGCAGCACCGAAGGCGCCGGCGCCAGCGCGATGGCCAGCCCGAGCAGCCGCTGCTCGCCGCACGAGAGCATTCGCGCGAGCTCGCTTTCCTTGTGACCCAGCCCCACGAAGGCCAGTATGTCCCGCGCGCGCTCGATCTGGCCGCGCTCCTCGAAGCGATTCGCGCGGCTCATGCACAGCACGCCCGCCAGCCCGGTGCGCGCCAGCCGGTGGCAGGCGGTCAGCACATTGTCGAGCGCGGAGGACTCGGGGAAGATGCTCGTACGCTGGAACATGCGCACGAGTCCACGCTCCGCGATGCGGTAGGGCGGCTCTCCCGTGATGTCGGCCGCTCCGAAACGCACGCGCCCGGCGTCCGCAGATTGGAAGCCCGTGATGACGTTGAAGGCCGTGGACTTGCCGGCCCCGTTCGGGCCGATCAGCGCCAGGATCTCGCCTCTCCCCAGCTCGAGGCTCAGGTCGTCCACGGCGGCCAGCCCGCCGAAGCGCGCCGTGATGTGTGCCACTGACAGAGCAGAGCCCGCGGGCGATTCGCCCACACCCGCTCCCGCCTCGAATGCGGCGCCGTCACGCGCGGGGCCGACCGGAGTGGGGGCGGGTGAGGCACCGAATCGGCGCAGGTAGAAGACGAGGCCCTGGGGCATGAACATGACCACGAGGAGCAGGATGGCGCCATAGAGGAGCATGCGGTAGAAAGCCGCCATGCGCAGCAGCTCGGGGACGAAGGTGAAGACCAGCGCGCCGACGGCCGGCCCCAGCACGGTCCCCTGCCCGCCCGCCACCACCATGACCGCCATGGTGACGGTGTTCTGAAAGCCGAAGAGCTCGGGCGAAAGGAAGGTGATGTAGTGGGCGTAGAAGCCGCCGGCCGCGCCGGCGAGGACGCATGCGGTGACCATGGCCAGCATGGTGTAGCGGTAGGCGCTGATGCCCGAGGACTCGGCCAGCGCCTCGTTCTCCTTCACCGCGCGCAGCGCACGACCGATGCGCGAGGTGAGGAGCCGCGCGGTGGTCCAGAGCGTGGCCCCCGCCAGTACGCTTATCAGGTAGTAATAGTCACGCTTGGAGGTGAGCGTGAAGCGCTCGGTCGCGAGATTGAATGGCGGCACGCCGGCCAGCCCCATGGGTCCCTGCGTCAGGTCGGTCCAGTTGGTGGCCACGAGGCGAATCACCTCGGCGAATCCGATGGTCAC
>JBKPBU010000472.1:0-2925 GCA_046727015.1 Candidatus Methylomirabilota bacterium
GGCGCGAGCCCGAGCGTGACGACACAGGCGACGAGCCCGGCCAGTGCATGGTTCCTGGACATTCGCAGCCCTCCAAGCCTCCGGAAAACGACGCGATGGTAGGGTGGGACCCGGGCGCTGTCAACACCCGCAGCCTCGAAGAATCGGCTTGACATCCATTTGATAGTTTCATAAACTTCGAACTATGAAAACTATAGCCCGCCTGCCGCTGGCCCGGCTGGAGGCCGATGACACCCACGTCGAGGCGTTCAAGGCCCTCGGGCACCTGACCCGACTCCAGGTGTTCTTCTTCCTCGTCCGCGCCGGGAGGGAAGTCTCGGTGGGCGAGATCCAGGCGGCCGTGGAGATCCCGGGCCCGACCCTGTCGCACCACCTCGACCTGCTCCGGCGGGCCGGGCTCGTCGAGAGCCGGAAGGAAGAGCGGTACATCTACTATTCCGTGCAGCGGGAAACGGCGACCACGCTGGCGCGCCTGCTCACCGCCTGCTGCTAAAGGAGGGCTCCATGTCCGCCAAAGTCCATCTGCACATGCACGTATCCGACCTCGGCAAGAGCCGCGACTTCTACGAGCGGTTCCTCGGCGAGGGCCCGGTCAAGGTCAAGACGGGGTACGTCAAGTTCCTGCCCGCGTGGGCGCCCGTCAAC
The DNA here is from genome assembly GCA_046727015.1 of Candidatus Methylomirabilota bacterium. Classification (GTDB taxonomy): domain Bacteria; phylum Methylomirabilota; class Methylomirabilia; order Rokubacteriales; family CSP1-6; genus AR37. The sequence continues at coordinate 646 of JBKPBU010000472.1, forward strand.
CTCGCCGTCTCGGAGGGCGGTCACGCCGCCGTGGGCACGGTGAACCACGTGGGCGTTCAGCTGGAGACCGTGGACGCCGTCATGGCGCAGCTCGCCCGCGTGAAGTCCGCCGGCCTGCCCGTGCGCGAGGAGATGGGGGTCAACTGCTGCCACGCCAACCAGGACAAGTTCTGGGTCCAGGACCCGGACGGCGTGGAGTGGGAGGTCTACCACCTCAACTACGACATCGACGCCGATGGCGAGATGCCGATCATCAGAAAGGGCACGGCCCAGGCGCAGGGGCTCCAGCTGTCCAAGACCAACGCCTGCTGCGGAGGCTGATATGGCAGACCAGGATACGAAGCAGGACATCAAGCAGATCGTGAAGGACAAGTACGGCAAGGCGGCGCTCAGGGTCACGACGGGCGGCAGCTCCTGCTGCGGCAGCGTCTCCGGGCGCGAGGCCGATCCCATCACTTCCAACATCTACTCGGAGAGCGAGAAAGCGTGCCTGCCGGCAGAGGCGGCGGCCGCCTCGCTCGGCTGCGGCAATCCAACGGCGCTGGCCGAGCTCAAGCCCGGTGAGAGCGTTCTCGACCTTGGCTCGGGCGGCGGTATCGACGTGCTGCTCTCGGCCCGGCGGGTGGGCCCGACCGGCAAGGCCTACGGCCTCGACATGACCGACGAGATGCTGGCCCTCGCGCGCGAGAACCAGCGGAAGGCCGGCGTGGACAACGTGGAATTCCTCAAGGGCGAGATCGAGCAGATCCCCCTGCCCGACAACACGGTGGACGTCATCATCTCCAACTGCGTGATCAACCTCTCGGCCGACAAGGACCGCGTGCTGGCGGAAGCCTTCCGCGTGCTCAAGCCGGGCGGCCGATTCGCGGTCTCCGATGTCGTCGTGCGCGGCGAAGTCCCCTCCGCCATTCGTCGAAGCGTCGAGCTCTGGATCGGCTGCGTGGCCGGCGCGCTCGAGGAGCGGGAGTACCGCGACAAGCTCGGCAAAGCGGGCTTCGAGAGCGTGGACGTCGAGCCGACGCGCGTTTATCGCGTGGAGGACGCGCGCGATTTCCTGGCCGGATCCGGGATCGACGCCGATGCCATCGCGCCCCAGGTGGACGGCAAGTTCATGAGCGCCTTCGTCCGCGCCCGCAAGCCCCTCGCGGGGTGAGCGCACCGCCCCACCGCCGGCCCGATCTCGGGCGACGGGTGGTCGCGGAGGCGGTCGGCACGGCCCTGCTCCTGGCCGCGGTGGTCGGCTCCGGCATCATGGGGAGCCGGCTCGCCGGCGGCCAGCAGGCCCTCGCCCTGCTGGCGAACACGATCGCGACGGGCGCGGCGCTCGTCGCGCTCATCCTGGCCTTCGGGCCCATTTCGGGCGCGCACTTCAACCCTGCGGTGACGCTGGCGGATGCCTGGCGCGGCGGCTTCGCGTGGCGTGAGGCGCCTGCGTACATCGCGGCGCAGCTCGTGGGCGCGTTCGCCGGCGTCGCGGCCGCGAACACGATGTTCTCCGAGCCCGTCTTCTTCGCCTCGCGTCACGCGCGAGCCGGCGGTGCCCACCTCCTGAGCGAGTTCATCGCGACCTTCGGGCTTCTGGCCGTCATCTGGGGGTGCGCTCATCTGCGCTCCGACATTGTGGCCTTCGCCGTCGGCGGCTACATCACGGCGGCCTACTGGTTCACCGCGTCCACGTCGTTCGCCAACCCGGCCGTGACGCTCGCCCGATCCGCCAGCGATACCTTCGCCGGCATCCGCCCCGCCGATGCTCCGGGCTTCATCGTCGCCCAGCTCATCGGCGCGGCGGCGGCCACTGCCCTGTTCGACTGGCTCGCGCCAATGGAGCCGCGAGTAGAGGAGGGCCCGCGATGACGGCTCAGGTGGTCTTCGCGTGCGTGCACAACGCGGGGCGCTCCCAGATGGCTGCCGCGTTTTTCAATGCCCTGGCCGATCCGAGGCGCGCCTGCGCGGTCTCAGCGGGAACGGAGCCGGCGGACCGTGTCCACCCAGAGGTCGTCACCGTCATGAAGGAGGCCGGTCTCGACGTGTCGGAGGCGAAGCCCTCGCGGCTCACCGATGAACTCGCCGGTGCCAGCCGGCTCCTCGTTACCATGGGATGCGGCGAGGCCTGCCCCTTCGTGCCGGGGCTCGAGCGCAACGATTGGCCCATCGAGGACCCGAAGGCCAAGCCGCTCGAGCGCGTGCGGCAGATCCGCGACGAGGTCCGGCGGCGCGTCGAGCGCCTCATCGAAACGGAAGGATGGGGAAGAAAGGGCTGAGCCATGCCGATCACGACAC
>JBKPBU010000473.1:0-4686 GCA_046727015.1 Candidatus Methylomirabilota bacterium
TCGAGAAAGCCCCAGAAGCCCTCGGCGAGATGCTGGTACCCCTGCACCGGCAGCCAGCTCAGCTCGATGGCGAAGAGATAGATGAGCGCGTAGCCGATCACGAAGACCGGCACCGAGAAGCCCAGCACAGAAAAGCCCATCACGCCCCGGTCGATCCAGGTGCCGCGCTTGGCGGCGGCCAGCACACCGAGCGGCACGGCGATCAGGACGGCAAGGATGAGCGTGCACACCGCCAGCGCCGCCGTAGGCTCGAGCCGCTCCCTGATCAGCTCGGCGACCTGTTTCTTGAAGAAGAACGACTCTCCGAAGTCGCCCCGGACGACCCGGCCGATCCAGATGACGAATTGCTCGACGATGGGCCGCTCGAGGCCCAGCCGCACCCGGATCTCCGCGACCTGCTGGGTGGTCGCGCTGTCGCCGGCGATGATGGCAGCTGGATCTCCACCTATGCGGAGCAGCAAAAAGGCGAAGACCGCTACGACCGAGACGACCGGGATCGTGGCGAGAATGCGGCGGGCGATGTAGCTCAGCATGGGGCGGCGCGCCCCACCGGCCTCGAGTCAGACCGACGGGGCGCGCGGGAGATCAGCTGCCCTTCTTCTCGATATTCCAGAAGACGGTGACCGGAGCCACCATCATGCCGCTCACGTTCTTCCGCACCGCGACCGGCTGGTACCACTGCCCCAGCCAGATATGCGTCGGGTACTGCGTCTCGCGCACCTGCACCGCCTCGGCGATGGCCTTGAGCTTGGCCGGGTTCGCTTCGCGGGCGTACTGGTCGCGGAGCGCCTCCATCTCCTTGTCGCAGGGCCAGCCGAACATGGCCGTATCGCAGGACGAGTTGATGAAGCCCGCGCTGATCGGATTCAGGATGTCGGCGGCGACCCAGGAGGTCAGAAACGCATTCCAGCCGCCGGCGGAGGGCGGATCCTTCTTCGCGCGACGCGCGACGAGTGTCTGCCAATCCATGGCCTGCATCTCCACCTTCATGCCCGCCTTCTCCATCAGGTTCTTCGCCACCGGGGCAAGGTTCGTCAGCACGCCCAAGTCGGTCGACTGCATGAGGACAACCGGCGTGCCGTCGTAGCCGGCTTCCTTGAGAAGAGCCTTGGCCTTGTCGGCGTTGGCGTCGAGGAAGCCCTCCATCCCCTTGGTCGAGGAGTTCGGAGATCCGCACGGGAAGAGCGCCTTGCAGAGCTTGTAGTAGGCGGGGTCGCCGATGACGGCGTCGAGAAAGTCCTTCTGGTTGAAGGCGACCATGACGGCCTGACGGATCTTGGCGTTGTCGAAGGGCTTGAAGAGCGTGTTGTAGCGGAAGGTGTACTGGTTTCCGAGCGGGTTGAGGTCCGCCAGCTTGATGTTCGGATCCTTCTTCAGCACCGGCAGCAGGTCGTGCGAAGGCGTCTCGACGTAGTCGATCTCGCCCGCCTGGAGCGCGTTGATGATCGTCTGCTGGTCGCTGAGCGCCCGCCACTCCACGCGGTCCACCTTGGCGACTTTGCCGCCGGCCAGCCCTGACGCCGGCTCGCTGCGCGGCTTGTACTGGGCGAACTTGACGTAGACGGCTTTGTCGCCCGGCTTCCACTCGTCCCGCTTGAACACGAAGGGCCCCGAGCCGGTGAAGTCCGAGATCTGCTCGCTTGCCAGCGTGTCGGCCACACGCTTGGGCATCATGAAGGGCACGTTCGAGCTGGGCTTGCCGAGGGCCGGGAGCACGAGGCCGGTCTGCTCCTTCAGCACGATGCGGAAGGTCTTGCCGTCCACGACCACGAAATCCTTCACGAAGGACATCATCTTCTGCCCCATGGTGTCCTTCTGGGCCCAGCGCCTGATGGAGGCGACGCAGTCCTCGGCCGTCACCGGCTTGCCGTCGTGCCACACGAGCCCGTCACGGAGCGTCATGGTGTAGGTCAGCTTGTCGGCGCTGACGTCATACCTGCCGACCATCTGGGGCTTGATCTCGCCATTGGCGTCGGTGGCGAAGAGGGTGTCGTAGATCATGTAGCCGTGGTTGCGCACGATGTAGGCAGTGGTCCAGATGGGGTCCACGATCTTGAGGTCGGAGTGCATGACGACCTTGAGCGTCGTCTCTGCGCTCGCCGGCCCGGCGGCTCCGAGACACCACACCATGGACAGGGCCACGCAGACGGCTGAGCAGTGACGTAGGAACTTCATGGGCTCCTCCTCAGGGAAATGCGGAACGTTTGGATACCGACAGCGAAGAGGTAATCACAGGCTCATCGGCCTGTCAACGCGCCCGGTGCCGCCGCACTCTTGACGTGCTCGGGGCGGAAGCCGATGCCGATGAGGCGGGCGGGTAGACGGCGGAGGACGGCGAAGCGGCGCAGGAGTTGGAGCGGCAGCGGCAGCCTGGAGGACGCGGCGCCGCCCAGGACGGGCGCGATCACGCGCTTCTGGACCTGCACCTGGAACCACTGCGTAACGCGCGTGGGCAGCTCGCGCCGCTTCTGGACTCTCGAGAGGTCCTCCGCGGTCACACGCCCCTCCCGGAGCGGCGCGGCGAGGAGATTGGCGGTGGCGACCGCGTCCTGGAGGGCCAGGTTGATCCCGATGCCACCGACGGGGGACATCGCGTGCGCCGCGTCCCCGATGCAGAGGAGCCCTGACCGGTACCAGCGCGCAAGCCGATCCACGCGCACAGTCAGAAGGCTCACGTCGTCCCAAGAGCGGAGCTCAGCGACGCGATCCCGCACGTAGGGCACGATGCGGGCGACGCTCTCGCGGAAGGCCTCGATGCCCTGCCGGCGGATCGCGTCGATCGTGCCCTTGGCGATGACGTAGCCGCACTGCCAGTAGCTGTCGCGGTTGAGCAGCACGAAGATCCGCCCCGAGCCGAAAATGCCCATGAGATTCGCGGGATCGTCCGATCTCCTGGACAGCCGGAACCACAGCACGTCCATCGGCGCACCGAACTCGCGCACCTCGAGGCCCGCGCGCTCGCGAATTACCGAGCGGCGGCCGTCGGCGCCGACGACCAGGTCGGCGCGGATCTGGATCGGGCCCTCCGCGGTCATGACCTCGACGCCTGCCACCTGCCCCGCTTCCTCGACCAGCCCCACCGCCTCGGCGCGCATCCGGAGGCGGAAGGACGGGTAGCGGGCGGCCTTGGCCGCAAGAAAGTCGAGGAAGTCCCACTGGGGCATGAGCGCCACGAACTTGCACCGGGTCGGCAAATGGGTGAAGTCGGCGACGGGCACGCGCTCGTCGCCCACCTGCGCGCTGATCTCCCTCGCCTCCTGGTGCGGCAGCTTGAGGAATTCCTCCAGCAACCCAAGCTCGTGCATCACCTCGAGCGTGGAAGGATGGATGGTATCGCCTCGGAAATCGCGCAGGAAGTCGGCGTGCTTCTCGAGCACCAACGCATCCACGCCCGCGCGGGCCAGCAGGAGACCCAGCATCATCCCGGCCGGCCCGCCGCCGACAATGCAGCAGGTGCACCGCTCGGTCATTGCCTCAGACGATGGATTTACCGGCGTCCACCATCAACGTGGCGCCGGTGATGTAAGACGACTCGTCGCACGAGAGAAACAGGATGGGCAGCGCGACCTCGCGCGGCTCCGCCCAGCGCCCGAGGAGGTTGTCGCCTTTCCGCTCCGCCCGCAGGTCCGCCTCGCTCACGCCCTGGCTTGCGGCGCGCCTCAGGTGATACGGCGTGATCGTTCCGCCCGGGCAGACCGCATTCACGCGGATGCCGTGCTGCGCCTCCTCGACGGCGAGAGCACGGGTCAAGCCGAGCACGGCTGCCTTCGTGGTGTCGTACTGGCCCATTCCGGCCCGCCCGACGACCCCGTAGACCGAAGAGATGTTGACGATGGTGCCGCGGCCGGACTGCCGGAGGGCCGGGAGCGCCGCCTTGCAGCAGTAGGCAGTGGCGAGAAGGTTGACCCCGAGGATGAACTCCCAGTCCTTGGCGTGGGCCTCAGCCAGCGGCACGTAGACGCGGACGCCGGCTACGTTGACGAGCGTGTGCAGGGCGCCGAAGCGCGTCACTGCCGCGTCCACCGCCCGCTGGACTTCCGCTTCGACGCTGAGGTCGGCGGTTGTAGCGGAGACCCGTGCCCCGGAGACGGCCTTTTCGATGCCGGCGGCGGCCGCCTCCACCGCTGCCCTATCGCTGTCCACGAGGGCCACGAGCGCGCCTTCCTCGGCGAACAACCGGCCCGTTGCCTCGCCGATGCCGCCTCCCCCGCCCGTCACGAGTGCAACGCGCCCAGCCATGCGTCCCGCCATGCGAGTCCTTAGCCCACCTTGTTCACGAGCCCCCTCACCCTACCCTCTCCCCCTCCGGGGGCGAGGGAACCGAAACATCTCCCTCTCCCTCGGAGAGGGAGAGGGTCGGGGTGAGGGTGGCGTTGTCTTCACGCAGAATCCTGCTCAGGCGAGCGTCAGGTGGCCGCCGGGCTTGGCAACGACACGCGCCATCGCGCCCTCGACCCAATTCGCCCCGGGGGGCAGCACGACCGAGGCCGAGCGCACGAAGAAGGACTCGGGGTTGCACTCGGGCGGCGGAGTCCCGTGATCGCGGAGCGCTTTCGCCTCGGCCATGAGCCGCCTGCGCACGTGGATGATCGCCGCGTCGCTCGTGCCGAGACGCTCCTGCGTGCGATCGACGACGGCGCCCTGGCTCTCCTGGATGGCCTGGTCCTGGACGCCGAAGCCCGGGAT
>JBKPBU010000474.1:0-1811 GCA_046727015.1 Candidatus Methylomirabilota bacterium
GCCAGCGTCTTCATCTGCTCGGCCGCGAGCATGAGCGCCCCCCGGTCACCTTTGCGGGCGGCAAGTTTCAACTGCTCGACGATGCGCGCCCGGCTGATCCGCGACGGGCGTGTCACGCGACGCCCAGCTCGCGGCGGATCAGGCGCGCCGCTTCCACCATCGAGCGAAGCTTGGCGACCGCGACCCACCGTGGCGTCTCCCACAGCCCGCAGTCCGGCACGAGCCAGAGGCGTTCGGCGGGGATGTGCTTGAGGGCCAGGCGCGCGCGGTCGGCGATCTCCTCGGGCGTTTCCACCCGGAAGGCCTTGACGTCGACCACGCCCACGGCGATTTCCTTGTCCGTCGGGAATTCGCTCCAGAGCTCGAGCTCGCTCATCTCCCGATTCGCGTACTCGAAGACGAACTGGCTGATCCGCGCGTCGAGCAGATGCGGGTAGAGCGGTCGATACCGTCGTGGAGTCGCGAACGAGTTGTTGTGCGCGTTGCCGAAGCAGACGTGAAGGGCCGTCTTGACGGTGATCCCTTCCAGCGCCGCGTTGAGCGCCTCCACCATGGGCCCGGCTTCGCCCTTGAGCACGCGATGCTTGCCGGCGGTCATGACGTAGTTCGGCTCGTCCACCTGGATGAAGTCGCAGCCCGCGGCCACCAGGGCCTTGATCTCCGTGTTGACGAGCGCGATGAGATCGGCGACGAGGCTCTCTTCGGAGGCGTACGGCCCGCCCCGGCGGAGCGGGATGAGCAGGGTGATCGGCCCGGGCACGGCCACGCGCAGGGGCCGGTCCGCAAGCGCGCGCGCGAAGCGGAACTCGTCCACGATGCCGAGGCCCTCGGGCGCGGTGATCCTGTCCACGACCTCGTACGGGCAGTGACTGTCGTAGTTGGGCGCGCCCAGCCGCCGCGGCACCGGCAGCGGGCGGATACCGGCCAGCCGGTCGTAGAACCCGCGGATGAAGGTAACGCGGCGCATCTCGCCGTCGGAAATCACATCGACGCCCGCCTCGACCTGGTCCCGCATGGCGAGGCGGACGGCATCGTCGTAGGCCTCCCGGAGATCGACCGGGCCGAGCCGGTCGGCCGCGACCGCCTCCCGTACGAGGTGGAGCCAGGACGGCAGCGCGTGGCTGCCACACACGGTGGTCGGGATCAGCGGCATGGGATCGGTCATCGCTCTCCTCCCGCGCGGCCCGCGCTAGCGAAAGGTCAGGTCGAATTGCTCGCGGTGGTACGAGGGCATGCCCTGGATCACCACGTTGCGCGCGACCAGACCCTGGAGGCGCTCCACGCCGTCGCGCTGCTCCGCCTCAAGATGATGCGCCATCTCCGGGTGCACGCGGATCACCACCTCGCGCCCCTCTCCCTCCCGGGCCCCCGCCTGGACCTTTCGGAAGATCTCGGCGGTCAGGGTCTGGTCGGACTTGACGGTGCCGCCGCCCTTGCAGGTGGGGCAGGCCACCGTCAGCAGCGACTGCAATCCCTGGCGCACGCGCTTGCGCGTCATCTCGACCAGCCCCAGCTCGGAGATCTCGAGCACGTTGGTGCGGGCCTTGTCGTCGGCGAGCGCCTTCATGAGGGCCTGAAAGACCTGGTCGCGGTGCTCCGCGCGCTCCATGTCGATGAAGTCGATGATAATGATGCCTCCGAGGTCGCGCAGGCGGATCTGCCGGATGACTTCGGAGGCCGCTTCGAGGTTGATCTTCAACACTGTCTCCTCGAAGTCCCGCTTGCCGACGTACTTCCCCGTGTTGACGTCGATGGCGACCAGCGCCTCGGTATGATCGATGACGATGTAGCCGCCGGACTTGAGCCACACG
>JBKPBU010000475.1:0-1397 GCA_046727015.1 Candidatus Methylomirabilota bacterium
ACCGCTACACGCTCCACGCGGACGTTCAGTACCCGCACCGCGTCCGGAACGCGCTGGCGAGCAACATCTTCCAGGTGCCCGAGCACCAGATCCGCGTCATCGTGGGCGACGTCGGCGGAGCCTTCGGGACCAAGGGCTGGCAGTACCCCGAGCACAAGCTCGTGCTGTGGGCGGCGCGCAAGCTCGGGCGGCCCGTCAAGTGGCAGTGCGAGCGACGCGAGGCGATCCCGGCCGACGAGCACGCGCGCGACAACGTCAGCGAGGCCGAGCTGGCGCTCGACGCCGACGGGCGCTTCCTCGCGCTGCGCGTCCGGACCCTCGCCAACGTGGGAGCGTATGTTTCCTCAGACCGCAACCTGCTCGCGACCTTTGGCAACGTGGTCACGCTCGTCGGCGTGTACACCTTTCCCGCCGCGCATGTGCAGGTATTGTCGGTGCTGACCAACACCAACTCGACGGCGCCGTACCGGGGGGCCGGGCGGCCCGAGGCGACCTATGTCATCGAGCGCCTGATCGACGATGCGGCGCGCGAGCTGCGGATGGACCGGCTGGAGCTGAGACGCAAGAACCTGATTCCCGCCGCGGCGATGCCCTACAAGACCGCGCTCGGCGTGACGTACGATTGCGGTGACTTCCCGAAGAGCATGGCCCGCGCGCTGATCCTCGCCGACGTCGCGGGCTTTCCCTCCCGGCGGGATGCCTCCAGCAAACGTGGCGCCCTGCGAGGCCTCGCCGTCGTCAACGCGATCGAGCGGGCGGCCGGCCCCGCGCCGGAGTTCGCCGAGATCAGGTTCGCCCCGAGCGGGAGCGCGACCGTCTTCATGGGCACCAAGAACCAGGGCCAGGGGCACGAGACGACGTTCAAGCAGATTCTCCACGAGCGGCTCGGCATCGATCCGGCGGAGGTCCGCTACATCGACGGCGACACTGACCGCGTCGCCTTCGGCATGGGGACGATGGGCTCGCGCTCGACGGTCACCGGCGGCACCGCGCTGTGGACGGCCGCCGATAAGGTGATCGCCAAGGGGAAGAAGATCGCCGCGCGCATGCTGGAGGCTGCCGAGGGGGACATCGTGTTCGCCGGCGGGAAGTTCACCGTGACGGGAACGGACCGCGCCGTCGCGCTCAAGGAGGTCGCGCGGGCCGCCTTCCAGCCGGCGCAGCTGCCGGCCGGCCTCGAGCCCGGATTCTACGAGACGGGGACGTTCGCGCCCAAGCAGGACACGTGGCCCAACGGCTGCCACGTCTGCGAAGTGGAGGTGGACCAGGACACGGGCGCCGTCACGCTCGCCGGCTACGCGATCGTGGACGACGTGGGTACCGTCATCAATCCGCTCACGCTCAAGGGGCAGATCCACGGTGGCGTGGCGCAGGGCGTGGGGCAGGCGCTCATGGAG
>JBKPBU010000476.1:0-9347 GCA_046727015.1 Candidatus Methylomirabilota bacterium
GGCCAAGGCCCCCGCCAAGGTGTACGTGCATGCCGCCGAGCGCGAATTTCTTCGCGGCTTCGGCTCGGATCTCGTCAAGGTGGACGGCGGAGCCACGCTCGACGTGGGGCGGAGGAAGATCACCTTCGTCCACACGCCGGGACACACGCCCGGCTCGCAGTGCTTCCTCGTGGACGGCCGTCTCATCTCGGGCGACACGCTCTTCATCCGCTCGTGCGGCCGGACCGACCTGCCCGGCAGCGATCCCAGGGAGATGTACACCTCCCTGACCCAGCGGCTGGGCGCCCTCCCGGACGACACCGTGGTCTTCCCCGGCCACAACTATGGCGGCACCGTCACCACCATCGGCGACGAGAAGCGGAGCAACCCCATGATGCGCTTCCCCTCGATGACGGACTTCCTTCGGGTGATGGGTCGAGGCTAGGCCGCGGCCGAGCTAGACGGCCGTAGCGCCGCCGTCCACGTAGAGAACCTGGCCGGTGATGTAGTCGGGGCAGGTGGCGAAGAAGCGCACCGCCGCCGCCACGTCGTCCGGGTGACCGAGCCGACCCATCGGGATCTTGGCCCGGATCCGCTTCTTGGTCTCGCGGGGGAAGCCCTCGGGCAAGAGCACGGCGCCCGGTCCCACGGCGTTGACCTGGATCCGGGGCGCCAGAGCAGCGGCGAGCCCCCGCGTCAGCATGATCACCCCCGCCTTGGAGATGGCATAGGGGATATAGCCCGGCCACGCCCGCTTGGCGCCCACGTCCGCCAGGTTGATGATGCGGCCGCCGCGACTGCCCATGGCGAGCGCCGCGGCTTGGGAGCAGAAGAAAGCGCCCTTGACGTTGACGGCGACGAAACGATCGAAGTCGCGGGGCGTGACGGTGTTCCAGGGCGTGCGCGAGAAGACGCCCGCGTTGTTGACGAGCAGGTCGAGACGGCCGAGCCGCCGCACCGTCTCGGCCACGAGCCGCCGAGCTTCCGCCGGCTTGGCGACGTCCGCGCGGATGCTCGCGGCGCGGACACCCAGCGCGCCGATCTCGGCCGCCGTGTCGCGGGCGGCTCCCGCCGATCGGTGAAAGTTGATCGCGACGTCGTAGCCGGCCCGGGCCAGCTCGAGCGATATGGCGCGGCCGAGCCGGACCGCGCCGCCCGTCACCAGCGCGACCTTGCCGGCCGTTTTGTTGACTTGTTTAACCCCGTGTGGTGTCATGAATTGACCATGTCCGCCCCGCTTCGCAACTGGTTCAAAGTCCGTTTCATCACCGGATTTTTCGTCACGGTGCCCGCGATCGCCAGCGCGTGGCTCCTGTACGTGTTCTGGGATTTCGTCGACAAGTTCTTCTCACCCGGATACGAGCGTGTCTTCGGCCGGCGCATCCCCGGCCTGGGCTTCCTCACGGCCGTGCTCGTCATCCTCATCATGGGCAGCATCGCCACCAACGTCCTGGGCCGTCGCATGCTCTCGCGCGTCGAGCGGCTGTTCATCCGGGTGCCGATCTTCCGCAGCATCTACCCGTCCATCAAGCAGCTGATCGAGTCCTTCTCGCCCGAGAAGCGCCAGTCCTTCAAGGCCGTCGTCCTCGCCGAGCACCCGCGTGAAGGGGAATTCGTCTTCGGCTTCGTCACCTCCGAGGTGCTCGTGGAAACGCCCGGCCGCAAGCGGGAGATGGTGACCGTCTTTGTTCCGACCAACAACCTCTACCTGGGCGACGTCATCATGGTGCCGCGGCAGGACGTCATCTCCACCGGCCTCTCGGTCGAGGAGGGCATACGCATCATCCTCTCCGCGGGCACCGCCACACCTCCCAGGCTGCCGCGCGAGCGGCTCTGATCAGGAGCGCGGCCGGGCCCACGTCCGGAGCCATCGCTCCACCACCTCCCCGAGAGGAAAGAGCTGGCCCAGAAAGAAGTGCTGCGCGCCGTCGATGATCTCCACCCGAGTCCCGAGCCGCTTCCCCACCCGTTCGATCGCCTCCACCGTGCAGAACGGGTCGCGATTGCCCGCGACCAGCAGCGTGTGCGCCGGCACGCGCTCCAGGAAATCCAGGTCGTAGAGCCCGAGAGGAGGGGCGATCAGGGCCAGCGCCGGCAGCTCGGGCATGGCCATCGCAACCCGCGCGGACACCCAGCCGCCGAATGAGTAACCCGCGAGCCCGATCGGTCTGTCTGCGGGCAGCCGTCCGGCCAGCATCTCGAGGGCGGCGACCACGTCGTCCTGCTCGGCTTTTCCCTCTCCATGGACGCCGCCCGAGGCCCCTACTCCCCGGAAGTTGAACCGAAGAGTCGCCACGCCCAAGCCTTGGGCAACCTCGGCCACCCGGACCACCACGGGATTGTGCATGTCGCCGCCGTGCAGCGGATGGGGGTGACAGACCACCAGGCCGGCCTTGGGCGTTTCGGGCAGTGCCAGCCGGGCCTCCAGCCGAGTACCGTCCCGAACGTCAACCTCCACAGGCGTTTCCACGTCACGACCTTAGTGCGATGAAGCGAAATATTCAAGCGGGGATAGCCGTCCAAGCCGTGGAGGTATACTGCTGACCATGTGGAGCATGAGCTGTGCCTGGGTGCGTTCCCGCCTCGAGCGGCACGCCGACGGTGCCTTGGGAACGCGTGCGGGGCGCTTCGTGGCCGCCCACCTGGGGCGCTGCGCCGCCTGCCGCGCCGCCTCGGAGGACCTTGCCCGCCTCAAGACCCTCGTGCGCCAGGAGAGTCTCCAGGCGGTCGAACCGGACTGGTCGGGCTTCTGGTCTCCCGTCCGGGCACGCATCATGAGCGAGGAGCCCCGGCCGGTACGTGAATCCTGGTGGGTGCCCTTCTGGAAGCCCTTCTGGGGGCATCCGCGGCTGGCGTTCGGCGGGGCGGTCCTCGCTGTGCTCGTCATCGCGTTCACCTTCTGGCCCACCGACGACGCCGCCTTCGCCTCGCCGGTAAGCGTGCAGGACGTCTCGGCCGACGACCCGGAGCGGAGCGTGATGGTCTATTCGAGTCGCACCCACGGCGTCACCGTCATCTGGGTCTTCGGGTCGAGCGAGAACCTCGATGCCAACGGCGACGAGGCCAACGGTGACGAGCCGTAGCGGTTAGTTGCCCAGATTTTTGAGGCGCTCCCGGGCGAGGGGCGCCTCCTCCGACTGCGGGAAGTTGTCGACCAGGTATTGCAGCCTCGCCTTCGCCACTTGCACCTGCTTGAGCTCGATGAGGGCGAGCGCCTCCTTGTAGAGCGCGGTCGGCACCTGACGCCCGCGGGGATAGTTCACGAAAACCTTTCTGAACTCCTGCACCGACTGTTCGAGGGCCTCCCGCGCCTTGTCCGCCTGCCCGGCCGAGGCTGCAGCGCGCCCCATGCTGAAGTAGGACTCGCCGATCCAGTACTGCGCGGCATCGGCCTGGGCGGCGTCCGGGTAGCGCCGGACGAACTCCCGGAACTCCGCGATGGCGAGCGCATAGTTGCCCTTGGTAGCGTCGAGGTAGGCCGCCTTGTAACTTTCCTCCGCCGTGCCGTCGCCGGGCGCGCGTGCCCCGCCCGATGGCAGGGGAGCTGGAGCGGGCGACGGAGTCGGGCGCGCGCCCGTGGGGGCGCCCTGGGGGCGGCTCTGGCTGTCGAGCCGCTGGCTGATGTCGTCGAGGCGTGCCGAGAGGCGGTTCATCTCTGCGGTGAGGCTGTCGATCCGGGCGTTCATTGCCGAGAGCTGGCGCGCATTCTCCCCTGACTGCTCGCGAGTGCGCCGCTCGAGCTGGCCCAGCACGGTCTCGCTCTCGCTCCGGCTCCTGTGCGCGGCCAGGTTCAGGGCGTCGAGGTCTTTCCGCATCTGCGCCAGGTCCTGCTGCATGGCCTCCTCCCCGGCACCGGCACAGCCGGCGACCGCGAAAGCGGCGGAAAAGACCAAGGGGAGCCAGAGGCTCCCCTTGGTCACTGCTGACTGCATCACCACGGCCTGTGACGGCTAGCGCTCCTTGGTCAGGAAATTGTCGCGCCGGTTCTGGGCCCAGCAGGCTTCGGTTTTCTCCGTGCACACCGGGCGCTCCTTGCCATAGGAGATGATCGTGATGCGATTGGCTTGGACACCCTGCGCCACGAGGTAGTTCATGGCCGCCTTGGCGCGCTTCTCGCCAAGAGCCAGGTTGTACTCATTGGTGCCCCGCTCGTCGCAGTGGCCTTCGATGAGTATGAGGTTGTTGGCGTTGGTCTTGAGCCACGCCGCGTTGGCGTCGAGAGTCTTGGCGTCATTCGGGCGAATGTCGTACTTGTCGAAGTCGAAGTAGATCGTCTTCAGGTTCGGGTTCGGAGCGAACTCGCTGGGCTTCACCATCGGGGCCGGGGCCGGCGCAGGAGCCGGAGCCGGTGCGGGCGCTGGCGCCATGGGTGCGGGTGCCGGGGCCGGTGCGGCCATCGGAGCCGAGGGAGCCGGGGCTACCGCGCCCGTAGTTGCGGGCCGCTTCGGGCACCCCACGAGGAAGAGGGTGAGAGCGAGAAGAGGCACCACCATATACGCGTGAGCCCGTGGCTTCGCCATAGCGTCACATCCTCCTTGTCAAGCAATGGTGAACAGTCCGGCAAACAGCGCAATACTATCATGGAAGTCGCGGTGACCAAGCTGGACTTGACGCCTGTCCCTGACCTCCGGTCAGGACTTGCTGCTCCGACCCGTCGGCCAGCATGGTGAAGAGCTGCGTGCCCCCGAGGCGACTCGACTGGAAGACGAGGTGCCGTCCGTTCGGCGACCACGAGGCGCTCTCGTTGTCGCCAGGGCCCGCCGTCAGGCGTCGCAGATTCGAGCCGTCCGGGCTGATAGCCCAGATGTCGTGGTTGCCCTGCCGGGACGTGAAGGCGATCGTGTCACCCTTGGGCGACCACCGCGGCTGGGTGTTGAACCCGCTCGAGGTGACGCGCCGGATGTTGGTGCCCTCGGCGTCCATCATGTAGATCTGGGCCGACCCCGAGCGGTCGGAAATAAATGCCAGCTCCCGCCCCGTGGGCGACCAGGTGGGCTCGGTGTCGATGGCCGCGTTCATCGTCAGGCGCCGGAAGGCGCCGGTCGCCACCGTCAGGAGATAGATCTCGGGATTGCCGTCCTTGGAGAGGGTCATCGCCACCGTCCGCCCGTCAGGGCTCCAGGAGGGCGAGGAATTAATTCCCGCGTAACCCGCCAGGAGCTGCACCGGGCGCCGCTCAAAGGGGAAGATACGATACAGGAAGGGGTAGCCGTTCATATACGACGTGAAGGCGATCGAGCGGGAGTCGGGGCTCCAGTTCGGCGACATGTTGATGGACCTGTTGGCGGTCATGGCGGTGGGGCCCGCCCCGTCGTAGTCCATCAGGTACAGCTCCTTGACGCCCGAGCGCGTGCTGGCAAACGCCACCTTGGTGTCGGCGACGCCGAGCTCGCCGGTCACGAGCAGCACCACCTCGTCGGCAATCTTGTGGGCGGCGCGGCGGGGCTCCGAGGGGTGCGCGACGACCTTCTTCGACCCGATGAGCCGGAACTCGGGTGACGTCAGGTCGTACAGGCGCATCTCGACTTCCAGGCGATCGGCGCGAACGGTCAGGAGACCCTGCAGCGCCTGCAGCGCGCCGGCCGCCGCGAACGTCTCGAGCCGCGACTTGGCCGCCTCGGGCGGGCCCGGCGGCAGGGAGGGCAAGCCCGATACCACGCTGAACAGCGAGGTGAACGTCAGGTCGGCGCCCGTGATCTCAGACAGCCGCTTGGCCCAGTTCTGCGGGTCGGTGCCGCCGGCAAGCGTGAAGTCCGGCACGGCGATGTTGATCTTTTTGATCTGCCCGGGCCGGACATTGAGCTCGACGTCGGGATTGGGATTTTGCGAGCGGACCGGTGCGGGACTCAGGAGCGCCGCGGCGAAGACGGCAAGCACTGCCGCCGCGGCCAGAGCCGCCAGCCGGCCGGTGGAGCGCGGTAGGAATGTCATCCGCGTTTCAAGTCGAAGTTGAAGAGTACGCGGAGCGAGGGATTGGCCCAGTCCGCGGGAAGCGGCGGGAACGGGCTCGCCTCGGTGATGGCTCGGAGCGCGGCACGGTCGTAGAAGCTGCTGCCAGAGCTCTCCTCGACACGGGGCGGCGCGATGGAGCCGTCCCGCCGGATCTCGACGTAGATGCGCGGCTTCTGGGCGGGCTCGCTGGAGCGATTCTGCGTCTGCCAGTGTTCCTCGACCTTCTGGAGCACCTGCCGCAGGTACCACGCGTAGGGAAAATCGGTCACGTCGAGCGTGAGCGAGCCCTGCCCGGAGATCGACCCCGTCACCTGGCCGAGTGGCGTGGCCGGCGGCCTCGAGACCGGCTCGGTCGCCACCTTGCCGCGCCGGTCAGATGGCGGGGCCAGCGGCGGAAGGTCGCGCTCGCCCACGCGCGGCGTGACCACGCGGGACGGCAGGGCCGGTTCCGCAAGCTTCACCGCCTCGCGCGCGATCGGCTCGCGCTCGGGGGTGATCGCGCGGAGGGTCGGCTTGAGCGTGCGTGCCGGCAGGGAAGCCGGGCTTCCCGCCGGATTGCCGACGGCCGCGATGGTCGAGACGAGATTGACCACGTGCACTGTCGGGCGGTCCCAGACGCCCAGGAGCGCGAGCCCCACGAGCGCGGCGACGATCACGACGTGGCCCAGCACCGATAAGACCAGTGCCTTGACCGGCACGGGCTGTGGCGGCGGAGCCGCCGCCAGCCGCCAGCGCGTCGTGTGACGGGGGGGAGGCATGTGCAGGCCGTGGGCGAGGGTCAACGCTCTCATGACCCCCGGACGGGCTCGGTGACCATGCCGAGCTTCTCGATGCCGGACTTGCGGATCCTGTCCATGGTTTCGACGACGAACCCGTATTGCAGGGCCTGGTCCGCCTTGAGGTAGAGCGTCTTGTCCGTGCGGTTCTTGAACGTGTCGCGCAGCGTCTGCTCGAGCACGCCGAGCCCCACCGGCTTGCCGTTGAGGTAGATCTGCTGGTCCTTGGTCAGCGTCACCTCCATCCGTTCTTCCGTCACCGTCGGCTTGCCCGCGGTCTTCGGCAGGTTGACGTCGATGCCGCGGTACATGAGGGGTGCGGTCAGCATGAAGATGAGGAGCAGCACGAGGACGACGTCCACGAGCGGGATGATGTTGATCTCGGCGAGGGTGCTCACGCTCCGGCGGCTGCCCCCGTTTCCGCTGTCCATGGTGAACGCCACGACTAGCGGCTCGCGGTCTTAGCGGGCGCCGGGCGGGAGAAGATGTTCAGGAGCTCGAGCGCGAAGCCATCCATCTCCACCGCCCGGCGTTTCACGCGGTTGACGTAGAAGTTGTAACCCATGACCGCGGGGATCGCCGCGCCCAGCCCCGCTGCCGTGGCGATGAGAGCCTCCGAGATGCCGGGGGCCACGACGGCCAGGCTTGCCGACCCCTGCGCTCCGATGCCGTGGAACGCGCTCATGATGCCGACGACGGTGCCGAACAGGCCGATGAAGGGAGCGGCGCTGGCCGTGGTGGCGAGGAAGGGCAGGTAGCGCTCCATGCGCGCCACCTCGATCTCCGTGGCGCGCTGCATGGCCCGCTGCGCGGCGTCGACCGCCTCGCGCGGCAGGCCCTCGCCGTCCTCGAGCGCAGCGTCCACCTGGTCGGGGCCGCCGTAGATGTTCGACAGCTCCAGCCCCGCGGCCGAGTACAGCTGGGCGGCCGGGCTCGAGCGGAACTTCTTCGCCGCACCGTAGATGAGCGAGAAGCGCCGTGCCTCGCGGAAGGCCCGCATGAAGCCCCTCGAGTCGCGCTTGATGGCGCGGAACTCCCACCACTTCTCGACGATGAGCGCCCAGCAGATGACCGAGAAGAAGAGGAGCACGCCCAGGACGAACCGGGCGAGCGGTCCAGCCTGGAGGATAGGGTCGAGGACGTTGGAGGGCATCACGGCGTGAGGTGGCAAGCGGGGCTCCTTTTATAGGCAGCAAGTGATGCACAGAAGCACAATTGATGATACCCAAGCCCCGCGACGAGTGTCAACGAATTTGGCCAGAAATGCCCGATTTATTTGACACGGCTGGGAGTGGGCCGTATAAGGGAAGCCGTATGTTCCACTCCCCCGGAGCAATCGCCTTCGGTCCGTTGCCCTTTCTCGGTTTGAGCCTGACGGTTCGCTGGTACGGCATCCTCATGGCGAGCGCCATGGCTCTCGGCCTCTGGCTGGCCTACCGCGAGGCACGGCGGCGCGGCATCGATCCCGACGACCTGCTCAAGGCCAGCGAGCTGGGCCTCCTCGGCGGCCTGATCGGCGCGCGCCTCTACTACGTCGCCTTCAATCTCGACTACTACAGCCGCTTCCCGGCCAAGATCCTCGCCGTGTGGGAAGGCGGGCTTGCCATCCATGGCGGCGTGCTGGGTGGTCTCCTCCTCGGCGGCGGCTACGCGCTGTGGCGTGGATTGCCGGCCATCACCTATCTGGATATCGCCGCGCCGAGCCTGGCGCTGGGGCAGGCCATAGGCCGGTGGGGCAATTTCTTCAACGAGGAGGCCTTCGGCACGCCCACGGACCTGCCGTGGCGGCTTTACATCTCCCCGCAGCACCGGCCTCCCCAGTACGCCCAGGAAGAGTTTTTCCACCCAACCTTTCTCTACGAGTCTCTGTGGGACCTTCTGGTCTTCGTCCTCCTCATCGGCTTCTTCCGCAAGCGGCTCGAGCGGGCGCCGGGCGCGCTGTTCCTGACCTACCTCGGGCTCTACTCGGTCGGCCGCTTCATCACCGAGGCTCTCCGCACGGACGCGCTCATGCTCGGGCCCATTCGGGTCGCCCAGATCGCCAGCGTCGTCGGCGTGGCCCTCGCGCTCGTGGGCGTCCCGCTGCTTCTGCGCCGGGTCCGCGCCACCGCCTGACGCCGTGCACTTCGTCTTCCTCGGCAGCTCGGGGGCTCTCCCCGGGCGGGACCGCGACGCGACCTCGATTCTCTTCGTGGCCGGCAAAGACGCCGTGCTCGTGGACTGCGGCGGCAGTCCGGGCCAGCGGCTCATGCTGGCGGGGACGGACCCGCTCGCTCTCAGCCGCGTGGTGATCACCCACATCCATCCCGACCATGTCTACGGGCTGCCGTCGCTCTTCCAGACGCTCATCCTTCTTCGGCGTACGGCGCCCCTTCGCCTGGCCTGCCGCGAAGAGCACGAGGCGCCGGTGCGCGCCTTGCTGGGCGTCTTCGGCCTCCTGGAGCGTCCGGACATGTTTCCCGTCGTGTGGGAGCCGGTGCCTCCGCGCGAGGGTTTCGTCATCGGCCCGCCCGGAGACCTCAGCATCACGGCGTCGCCCAACGCCCACGGCGCCATGCCCAACATGGCGCTGCGCTTCGAGGTGCCCGGTCGGCCGACCGTCGTCTACTCTTCGGACACTGAGCCCAGCGCCGCGGTGGA
>JBKPBU010000477.1:0-1278 GCA_046727015.1 Candidatus Methylomirabilota bacterium
CCCCCCCACAACACCACAGCTCTCAAGTCGTCGGCAGCGTCAGATGTGTATAAGAGACAGCGCCAACTCCTGGTCCGAGCTGACCAACTGCAACTCGCATCTCCGCCAGGTCGCCGAGGCCGTCAAGCGCGGCGTGCTCTCGGCCGGCGGCTTCCCGCTCGAGTTCCCGACCATCTCGCTGGGCGAGATCCTCATGAAGCCCACGACCATGCTGTTCAGGAATCTCATGGCTATGGACGTGGAGGAATGCATCCGCGCCTACCCGCTCGACGGCGTCGTGCTCCTCTCCGGCTGCGACAAGACAACGCCGGCCATGCTCATGGGCGCCGCGTCGGCCGACGTGCCCGCCATCATGGTGACGGGCGGGCCCATGCTGCGCGGCATGTGGGGGCAGGTCGAGCTGGGCTCGGGCACGGACAACTGGCGCTACTGGGCCGAGCGGCGCGCCGGCCGCCTGTCCGAGGAAGAATGGTGCGAGATGGAGTCGTGCATATCCCGCTCGGCCGGGCACTGCATGGTCATGGGCACTGCCTCGACCATGGCCTCGATGGCCGAGGCGCTCGGCATGACGCTGCCCGGGAATGCGGCCATCCCCGCCTCCGACTCGCGGCGCATGGCGCTGGCCGAGATGAGCGGGCGGCGCATCATGGACATGGCGCGCGAGGGCCTCAAGCCGTCGCAGATCCTCACAGCCCAGGCCTTCGACAACGCGATCCGCGCGGACATGGCGATCGGCGGCTCCACCAACGCCATCATCCACATGGTCGCCATCGCGGGGCGCGCGGGAGTGGAGCTGCCGCTGACGCGCTTCGACGAGCTGTCGCGGACCACGCCCTTCCTGGTCAACGTGCGTCCATCGGGCAAGTACCTGATGGAAGACTTCTTCTACGCCGGCGGGCTGCCCGTCGTCCTGAAGGAGCTGCTGCCGCTGCTCCACCGCGACGCGCCCACCGTCACTGGCAAGAGCATCGCCGAGAACGTGGCGGACGCGAAGAACCACAACCCCGACGTGATCCGGTCACTCGCGATGCCGATCTCAGGCGAGGGCGGCACCGTCATCCTCAAGGGCAATTTGTGCCCCGACGGCGCCGTGCTCAAGCAATCGGCGGCCTCGCAGCAGCTCCTGACTCACCGCGGCCGTGCCGTCGTCTTCGAGGACCACGCGGATCTGCACGCGCGGATCGACGACCCGAATCTCCAGGTGGACGAGAGCTCCGTGCTCGTCCTGAAGCGCGTCGGGCCCAAGGGCGCGCCCGGCATGCCCGAGTGGGGCGCCGC
>JBKPBU010000478.1:0-1428 GCA_046727015.1 Candidatus Methylomirabilota bacterium
AGCCATGGGCGTGCCGGCCTTCTGGCTCCTCGCCGTCACCTTCTTCGTCTGCGGCTACACGTCCAACGGCCTCGTGCTGACCCACCTCGTGCCCCACGCCGCCGAGCACGGCTTCTCGGAGATGCACGCCGCGCAGGCGCTCGGCCTCATGGGCGCGATGAACATCGTGGGCACGGTCGCGTCGGGCTGGATCTGCGACCGCTTCGGGCGGAAGGGACCGCTCGCCTTCTACTATGGGGTCCGGGGGCTCTCGCTGATCTTCCTGCTCTACGTCTGGAACGTGCCGTCGCTCCACGTCTTCGCGGCCATCTTCGGGCTCAACTACATCTCGACGGTGCCGCCCACGGCGACGCTGACCGCGAACATCTTCGGCCGGCTCTCCGTGGGCGCGCTCTCCGGCTGGATCTACTTCTCGCACCAGGTCGGATCGGCCATCGGCGCCTGGGCGGGCGGAGCGATCTTCGACGCCACCGGCTCCTACGCCTGGGCCTTCCTGTCGGCGGCGGTGCTCGCCTTCATCGCCTCCGGCCTCTCGCTCCTCATCAAGGAAGTGCCGATCGCAGCCCGTCCGAGTCCTCGTCCCGCCCCGGAAGGCGCTCCAGTGGCGGCCGGGTAGGCGACGGCCGCGCTTCTCGAAGGCTCACCGTGACTGGCATCGGTGATCTCGAGCGCCATCGCTACATGAGCCTCGCGACGTTCCGCCGCAGCGGGGCCGAGGTGGCCACTCCCGTTTGGTTCGCGGCGGCGGACGGCAGGTTCTACGTGTTCACCGGCGGGGAGTCGGGCAAGGTCAAGCGGCTGCGGCACACCCCGCGGGCACGTGTCGCTCCCTCGGACGCGCGCGGGCGGGTCCTTGGCGCCTGGCAAGATGCCAGCGCGCGCATCGTGACGGAGCCCCGCTCGATCGAGAAGGCGCATGCGGCGCTCCGGTCGAAGTACGGCTGGCAGATGCGCGTGGGCGACCTCTTCTCGCGGCTCACCGGGCGCATCAACCAGCGCGCCTGGCTCGAGATCCGGCTCCTCTAGAAGCGCCGCGCGTACCCGTCACCCCCTCGCGCAGGATCCGTCCGCGCTCTATACTCCGGCCGGGAGGGAGAGCCATGCCGACGACGAGCGTCAACGGGGTCGAGATCTACTACGAGGAGACGGGGGACGGCGCGCCGCTCGTGTTCTCGCACGAATTCGGCGGCGACTACCGCTCGTGGGAGGACCAGGTCCGGTACTTCTCGCGCCGGTATCGGGTCGTCGCCTACAACCACCGCGGCTACCCTCCGTCGAGCGTGCCGAAAGCCGCGAGCGACTACTCCCAGGATCTACTGGTCGCCGATCTCCTCGGCCTCGTGAAGCATCTGGGCTTGGGACCCATCCACCTCGTCGGCTGCTCGATGGGGGCCAACGCGGCGCGGGACTTCACGCTCGCGAATCCCG
>JBKPBU010000479.1:0-1098 GCA_046727015.1 Candidatus Methylomirabilota bacterium
AGCGAGCCCCGCCCGGCGTGACGACACCGCTCTCCGTCTACCTGCCTTTCAACCGTGAGGTGCTGGGCGCCGAATTCGAGCCCGCCAAGCAAGGCGGCACGCCGCCCGAGACCACCGGACTCTGGCTGCTCGTCCAGGACCAGGAGCTGCTGGTGGCTCCCGACGGTGGAGGGTTCAAGCTTCCCGCGGGCGCGCCTCCCGCCGCGCTCGAGTCGGCCGTGAAGGAGCCGTTCTGGCTTGGGACGTGGCGCGGCGAGCCGTGCTGGACCGCGTCAGTTCCGAAAGACGCGCCACTTCCGTCGGGCCTAGAGCGCCAGACGCTCGTGCCCATGCGAGGCACGAAGCTGCCGGATGATCTCCTGTCTCTGGGCGGCATGGCCATGCAGGCGCTGTGGTGGCAGAGCACGAGCGGCTTTTGCCCGCGCTGCGGCGAACCGACCTCCCGCATCGAGGGCGAATGGGGAAAGAGCTGCCCGCGCTGCAAATACGAGCACTACCCGCACCTGCACCCGGCCGTCATCATCATGGTGCGTGACGGCGATCGCGTGCTGCTCGCGCGCAAGGCTGAATGGGCGCCCGGCCGCTACGCACTCGTCGCCGGCTTCGTAGACAACGGCGAGTCGCTCGAGGGCTGCGTGGCGCGCGAAGTCAAGGAAGAGGTCGGCGTGGACGTGAAGGACATCCACTACGTCGGCAGCCAGAACTGGCCCTTCCCGAGCCAGATCATGCTGGGCTTCGTGGCGACCTACGCCGGCGGCGAGCTTCGCGTGGATCATTCGGAGCTCGAAGACGCGCGCTGGTTCCCCGGCGACGCCCTGCCCAACCGCCCCTCGCGCCACAGCATCGCCGGCTACATCATGCAGCACTACGCCAACCCCCGATCGCCTCTCCCCTCAGGGGAGAGGCCAGGGTGAGGGGGACAAGGAGAGCATCCTGATGCCCATCCAGCGGATACAGCCCGGCAAGCGCCTCAGCGCCGCCGTCGTCAACGGCGACACCATCTACCTGGCCGGTCAGATCGCCAGCGACGCCTCGGCGGACGTCAAGGGGCAGACCCTGTCTCTTATACACATCTCCGAGCCCACGAGACCACGGCTA
>JBKPBU010000480.1:0-1109 GCA_046727015.1 Candidatus Methylomirabilota bacterium
CCGCCTCGTCAGCGATCCTGACCGACACGCCCCTGCAGGGTTGCCCGACCGAGAGGAACCTGCCGGAGGGGTCGAGGCGGAGCGGCGTCTTGCGCGGCCAGATCGCCACCGCCAGCGTCGCCTCGGCCAGCCCGTAGCACGGCGTGATGAGGTTATGGACGCCGAACTTCTTTTCGAAGGCCGCGATGGTGCTCAGGCGCACGGGCTCGGCGCCCGAGAGGGCCTGTGCGAGCGAGGAGAGATCGATGCCCGAGGTGTCGCCAATATTGCGCACGCAGTTCCTGAAGCCGAAATCCGGAGACACGGTGAACGTCGCGCGGACGCGGGTCACGAGCTCGAGCCAGGTGCGGGGGTTCTTGAGGTCGGGGGGCAGGAGCCAGAGCTCGGCGCCCATCGAGGCCGGCGTGAACGCGCAGCCGATGAGCCCCATGTCGTGGTAGAGGGGCAGCCAAGAGACGACGACATCCTCTCGCGTGAGCTGCGCCGCCTCGGCCATGAAGGCGACCGTCTGCGTGACGTTGGCATGGCTCAGGACCACGCCCCGCGGGTGCCCGGTGCTGCCGGAGGTGTACTGGATGAAGGCCGTGTCGGTCTCGACCGGCGTCGGGAAGGCGGGAGCAGGGCCGTCCACTTCGAGGTCCTGCGGCTCGAGCACGTGCCGAATATTGGGCGCGGCCGCCTGGCTCTCCTCCACGCCCTTGCGAAACCAGCCGATGGTGACGACGGCCTTGGCCTCGGAGTCGCGGAAGACGTTGGCGGTTGCCTCGACCCCCAGCGTCGGGTAGAGCGGTACCGGCACCGCGCCCAGGCGGAGCGCGGCGAAGAAGGTGAAGAAGAACTCTTTGCAGGTGGGATAGATGAGGCAGACCTTGTCGCCGCGGTCGATACCCGCCTGGCGGAGTCCGGCGGCGTAGCGCGCGCTTTCCTTCCAGAGCTGGCTGTAGGTGACCGTCTCGTCGTAGAGGTGAAAGTAGGGCGCGTCCGGCTCGGCCGAGACCCTCCGGCGCATCAGCTCCACCAGCGTCGTCGCCGTCGTTGTCGCTCCCGCCATCAGGGCGAGTCTCCTCGGGCTAGCGGTCGATCACGATCCGGTCGAAGGTCTCGGCGTA
>JBKPBU010000481.1:0-1074 GCA_046727015.1 Candidatus Methylomirabilota bacterium
GGCGTGGGCGCATCATCAACATGGCCTCCGTCGCCGGCCTCAACGGCACGGGCGGCGGCGCCGCCTACGTCGCCGCCAAGCACGGCGTGGTCGGACTCACGCGCCAGATGGCCGTGACCTACTCGGCGCGCGGCATCACGATCAACGCGGTGTGTCCCGGGCCCATCCTGACCAACCTGCGACAGCATTCCCAGCAGATACTCGGCCCCGACATTCCGGACATGTCCGGGCGCGGCATCGCGGTGAACGACGAGCAGATCCGCGCGGTGGTGCCCTCGGGGCGCCGGGGCACGGCCGACGAGATCGCCTCGGCGGTGCGCTTCCTCGCATCCGACGAGGCGAAATACATCACCGGCCACAGCCTCGTCGTGGACGGAGGCTGGAGAGCGAAATGATCACGAAGTTCTCGGTCCTCTACGTCGGACAGATCGAGCTCGACAACGTGGGACTCCACGGCACGCCGGCCGACGAGCGCCGCTATCCCAACGAGCGGCTCGCCGAGGCGTTCCAGACGGCAAAAGAGGTTGCCCAGCACATGGACGAGTTGGGCTACTACGCGCTCTGGACGGCGGAGCACCACTTCCAGCACGAGGGCTACGAGGTCTTCCCGAACCTGATCCTGCTCGGCACCTGGCTCGCCTCGCACACGCGGCGGCTCAAGTTCGGCTGCGCCTTCAACGTGCTTCCGATGTGGCACCCGATCCGCCTCGCTGAGGACTTCGCCCAGGCCGACATCATGACGGGCGGGCGCGTGATCATGGGAGTGGGACGCGGGTACCACACGCGCGAGGTCGAAACCTTCGGCGCGCCGATGCTGGTCAACAAGGCCAACCAGGACCTCTTCGAGGAGCAGATGGAAGTGCTCCTCAAGTGCTTCAACGAGGAGTCCTGGTCCCACAAGGGCAAGCACTACACGATTCCCGCGCCCGTCGCGTACCGCGGCTACCCGCTGAAGGAGATCACCGTCGTGCCGCGCCCGCTCAACCTGCCGGTCGAGATCTGGCAGCCGATCGCCAGCGGCAAGACGCTGCCGTACATCGCCCAGCGCGGCATCAAGGGCATGGTCACGCTCAA
>JBKPBU010000482.1:0-8999 GCA_046727015.1 Candidatus Methylomirabilota bacterium
CAACGTCAACTCGCTGGCCCAGGTGGCCGCGCTGGCAGCCCTCGAGGACGACTCGCACATTCTGGAGTGCCTGCGGATGAACGAGGCCGGACGGCACTTCCTGTGCGACGAGTTCACCTCCATGGGACTCAAATACGTGCCCTCTCGGGCCAATTTTATTCTTCTCGATGTCGCCCGGAGCGGGAGCGACGTCTTCCAGCGCCTCCTGAAGGAGGGCGTGATCGTGCGGCCCATGTCGAGCTTCGGCATGGAGACGGCGCTCCGCGTGACCATCGGGACGCCGGAGGAGAACCGGCGCCTCATCAAGGCGCTGAAGAAGGTCCTGGCGGAGGGCAAGGTCGGGTGATCCGTCGCCTCGCCATTGTCGGGCTGGGGCTCCTCGGCGGCTCCGTGGCCAAGGCGGCCCGCGCCGAATCGCTCGCGCTGGAGATCGTCGGTATCGGGCGCAACCCCGCGAGGCTCGAGCCGGCGCTCGGCGTGGGGGCCGTCGACAGGATCACTACCGACCTTCGAGAGGGACTGGCCGGCGCCGACATGGTCGTCCTCGCGACGCCCGTCGCGACCCTCGAGCGCCAGATGGCCGCCGTCTGGGAGGCCGCCCCGCCGCAGGCGCTCATTACCGACGTGGGCAGCACCAAGGCCGCCATCGTGCGCGTCGCCGAGTCGCTGTCCGCCAGGAAGCCGCTCGACTTCGTGGGCAGCCACCCCATGGCGGGCTCGAACCTCTCGGGCTTCGCGGTCTCTCGCGCGGACCTCTTCCGCGGGGCGACCATCATCCTGACGCCCACCGACCGCACCGCGCGGGACGCCGTGAAGCGCGTCACGGAATTCTGGGAAGCCGCGGGCGGGCGCGTCGTGACGATGGATCCCGCCACCCACGATCGGGCGGTGGCCGCCGTCAGCCACCTGCCACACCTCGTGGCGGATGCGCTGGTGGATGCGGTGGTCCGCATGGATCCGCAATTCCTCGAGGTGGCCGGCCGCGGCTTCAAGGACACCACTCGCATCGCGGCCTCGAGCCCGGAAGTCTGGCGGGAGATCTTCGAAGAGAACCGCGAGGCGCTCGCGGAAGCCGTGGCGGCCTTTCGGGCGGCGCTGGGTGATCTCGAGAGCGTGCTACGCTCCGGCGACCGGAATCGCATCGAGAGCGAACTGGAGCGCATCCGCAAGATCCGGGCGGTTCTAGGATGACGACGGCGACGAAAATCCGCGTGCGTGCTCCGAAGCGCTTGGCCGGCGCGGTCGAGGTGCCGGGCGACAAGTCCATCTCTCACCGGGCCGCCCTCCTGGGCGCCATTGCCTCCGGACGCACTGAGATCACGGGCTTCCTCGAGGGCGAGGACTGCCTGCACACCCTCAAGGCTCTCGAGAAGCTGGGGGCGGTGGTCACGCGCAAGGGCCCCGGTCACTATCTCGTGGACGGCGCGGGACTCGGGGGCCTGCACGAGGCCGACGACGTCATCGACTGCGGCAACTCGGGGACGATGGCCCGCCTCCTGCTCGGCGTGCTCGCCGGGCAGCCCTTCTGGACCTTCCTCACCGGGGATGCCTCGATGCGGAGCCGGCCCATGAAGCGCGTGACCGAGCCGCTCGCGTCCATGGGCGCGACCTTCATCGGGCGACAGGATGCCGGGCGGCTTCCCCTCGGCGTGCGCGGCGCGCGACCGCTTCGGGCGCTGTCCTACGTCTCGCCGGTGGCCTCCGCCCAGGTCAAGACCGCGCTGCTCCTGGCCGGGCTCTGGGCCGACGGGCCCGTGAGCGTGACGGAGCCCACACGCTCCCGCGACCATACGGAGCGCATGCTGGCGGGCTTCGGGGCGCGGCTGTCCGTCGATGACCGGACCGTCACGCTGACGCCTGGAGCCGAGCTTCAAGGGCAGGGGATCGCCGTCCCCGCGGATATATCCTCCGCGGCCTTTCTGCTGGTCGCGGGCACGATCGCGCGCGGGGCGGAGATCACCGTGTCCGGCGTGGGCGTCAACGAGACGCGGGCGGGGCTTCTCGACGCGCTCGAGTCGATGGGCGCGCCCGTCGGCCGGAGCGGCGCCCTCCTGGCGGCCGGCGAGCCGGTCGCCGACCTCACCGCCCGGAGCGCGACTCTCCGCGGCACGGTCATCGGAGGCGCGATGATCCCGCGGCTCATCGACGAGGTGCCCGTCCTCGCCGTCGCGGCCTGCGTGGCAGAGGGGCGCACCCGGATCACCGACGCGGCCGAGCTCCGGGTGAAGGAATCGGACCGCATCCGCTCCATCGCGACCGAGCTCGCCAAGCTGGGGGCGCGCGTGACGGAGAGGCCGGACGGCCTCGATATCGAGGGCGGCGCCCGGCTCCACGGCGCCCGCGTCCGGAGCGGCGGGGACCACCGGATGGCCATGGCGCTGATCGTGGCCGGACTGGTCGCGGACGGAGAGACCGTGGTCGAGGACACCGAGTGCATCGCCACCTCGTATCCCGGCTTTGTCGAGACGGTCAATACGCTGGCCGGCGGCCGGTGTCTGGCGGAGGAGCTCGCATGACCTGCGGCCGCGAGCCCGTCATCACCATCGACGGTCCAGCCGGGGCGGGCAAGTCCACCACGGCGCGGGAAGTCGCGCGGCGACTCGGCTTCAAGCTCGTGGACACGGGCGCACTGTACCGGGCACTGGCGTGGGCGCTCGTCCAGGCGGGCGTGTCGCCGGAGGACGAGGCGGGCGTCGGGACGCTGCTGGCCCGGACGACTGTTGAGCTAACCGGCGGGGGCGAGCTCAACGGCAGCCGCGTGCTGGTCAACGGCCGCGACGTCTCCGCCGAGATCAGAAGTCCGGAGATCGCGATGCTCACGTCGAAGCTCACGGCCCTGAAAACGGTGCGCGACAAGCTGACGCCGCTCCAGCGGCGCCTGGCGGCCGCCGGTGGAGTCGTCCTCGAGGGCCGCGACACGGGCAGCGTGGTCTGTCCAGACGCGGAGGTCAAGGTCTACCTGGACGCCGCCCTCGCCGAGCGGGCCCGTCGCCGGCGGGACGAGCTGGCAGCGCGCGGCCTGGCCGCAGACTACGAGAGCGTGAAGGCCGAGATCGCGCAGCGCGACCGCCAGGACATGGAGCGGGAGATCGCGCCGCTCCGCAAGCCGGAGGGCGCCGTATCGGTCGACTCGACATCGCTGTCTCCGGAGGCCGTCGTGCAGCGGATTCTCGAAGTGGTGGAGCAGGCGCGGTGCTGTACGGGATCCTGAAGCCGGTGGCCGTGGCCTTGATGCGGGCGTGGTTCGGGCTTCGCGTGAGAGGGGCGGAGCACGTACCCGCCTCGGGACCGGCGCTCATCGTCTCCAACCACCAGAGCATCCTGGATCCGCCGGTGATCGGCGGGGCGGCGCGGCGCCAGATCTACTTCCTGGCGAAGGCGGAGCTGTTCCGGATCCCGGTGTTCGGCTGGCTGATCCGGGCTCTTCACGCGCGGCCGGTGCGGCGCGAGGGCTCGGACCCGCGCGCGCTCAGGACAGCTGCGCAGCTGCTCGACGAGGGCAAAGCGCTCCTGGTCTTTCCTGAGGGCACGCGCAGCGTGAACGGCCGTCTCGGGGAGGGGAAGCCGGGTGTCGGGATGCTGGCGGTCACGAGCGGGGCGCCGGTGGTGCCCGCGTACGTCTCGGGCACCCTCGAGGCCCTGCCCAAGGGCTCGTCCTGGCCCCGCCGCAGCCAGGTGAGCGTGAGCTTCGGACCCGCGCTACACTTCAAGCCCCAGAGCGGAGCCGACCGCAAGGAGCGCTACCGGGAGGCCGCGCTGGAGATGATGCGCGGGATCGCGCAGCTGAAGGAGCAACAGCACCAGTAGCAACGACGTCAGGGGCGGCCGCGAAGTCCGACGCCCCGGCGATATCCATCAAGGGAGGAAGCACCGGAATATGGAGACGGAGAACCGGAAGGCGAAGGTCCTCGAAGGGGCGCAGAAGGAGGTGGCAGACGCCCCCGAAGAGAGCATGGAGGATTGGTTCAACCGCGGCGTGGGCGACATCGAGGAAGGGGAGGTCGTCCGCGGCCGGGTGGTCGAGGTCCGCGACAGCGAAGTGCTCGTGGACATCGGCTACAAGAGCGAGGGAACCATCGCCATGGAGGAGTTCCGCCACGCCGGCACCCTCCCGAAGGTCGGCGACGAGATCGAGGTCTATCTCGAGTCCAAGGAGGACAGCGAGGGGCTGATCGTCCTCAGCAAGGACAAGGCGGACAAGATCAAGGTCTGGGACGCCATCTCCAAGTCCCACGACAGCGGCACTCCCGTGGAAGGCAAGGTGGTCGAGGTGGTCAAGGGCGGGCTCTCGGTCGACGTGGGCGTCCGCGCCTTCCTGCCCGGTTCCCAGGTCGACCTGCGGCCCGTCAAGAACCTCGCCTCGATGCTCGGGCAGATGATCCGCGCGAAGGTCATCAAGCTCAACAGACGCCGCGGCAACGTCGTCCTGTCCCGGCGCGCCGTGCTCGAGGAAGAGCGCGAGGAGAAGCGGAAGCACACGCTCTCGGTGCTCTCCGAGGGCATGGTGCTGACGGGCGCCGTCAAGAACATCACCGACTACGGCGCCTTCATCGACCTGGGCGGGATCGACGGTCTCCTCCACGTGACCGACATGTCCTGGGGCAGGGTCGGGCATCCGTCGGAGATCTTCCAGATCGGCGACCAGGTCGAGGTGGTCGTGCTGCACTTCGACCGCGAGACAGGCCGGGTGTCGCTCGGCTACAAGCAGAAGTCCTCCGACCCGTGGGCCGTGGTCGACGAGCGCTACCCGGTGGGCGCCAAGGCGCAGGGCCGCGTGGTGAGCCTGACCAATTACGGCGCCTTCGTCGAGCTCGAGCCCGGGGTGGAGGGGCTCGTGCACGTGTCCGAGATGTCGTGGACGCGCCGCGTGCGGCACCCTTCGAAGCTCGTCAACGTCGGCGACATGGTGGACGTCATGGTGCTCGACGTGAACAAGGCAACCAAGCGCATCTCACTCGGCATGAAGCAGGTCGAGGCAGACCCGTGGGCGACCATCGACGAGCGCTACAAGCCGGGCGAGCGGGTGGAGGGCAAGGTGCGCAACCTGACCGACTTCGGCGCCTTCGTCGAGCTCGAGCCGGGGGTGGACGGACTCCTGCACATCTCCGACATGTCCTGGACCCGCAATATCGGCCATCCATCGGAGATCCTGAAGAAGGGGCAGCCGATCGAGACGCAGATCCTCAACGTGGACAGGGACAACAAGCGGATCTCCCTGGGCCTCAAGCAGATCCAGCCGGACCCGTGGGAGTCGGTCTCCCAGCGCTATCCGATGGGCTCGCGCGTGACCGGCAAGATCGTGCGGCTGACCGACTTCGGCGCCTTCGTCGAGCTCGAGCCGGGGGTGGACGGGCTCCTCCACGTCTCGCAGATGTCGACCCGCCCCATCGCCTCTCCCTCGGACCTCGTCAACGTGGGGGATGAGCTCACGCTGATGGTGATACGCGTCGATCCCAACGAGCGCCGCATCGGGCTGAGCCTCAAGGACCTGGCGGCGGCCATCCTCGAGGAGCCGTCGCAGGCCGACACGCGCGGCCGCGGCAAGGGGCGGAAGCGGCGGGGCGGCGAGGACTTCGACGAGGACGAGGAGTAGGTCGGCGATGGCGGGCCGCCGGTGACATCCCGCGGTCGCGTGGCGCTCATCACCATCGGTGTCGGGGTGGGGATCGTCGTGCTCTTCATCGGCACGGTCTGGGTCTTCATGGCCACCCTCGGTGAGGAAGGACTGCCCACGGGCGGACCGAAGGTGGCCGTGGTGGAGATCGAGGGCATCATCGTGGACGGTGCCGCGGCTGTCCGAGAGCTCCGCGAGCACGCGGACAACCCGTCGATCAAGGCGGTGATCCTCCGGATCAACAGCCCGGGCGGGGTGGTGGCGCCGACGCAGGAGATCTTTGCGGCCATCCAGCGCGCGAGGAAAGCCGGCAAGCCGGTGGTCGCCTCCCTCGGAGCGGTGGCCGCCTCGGGCGGCTACTACGTCGCGGTGGCCGCGGACAGAATCTACGCCAATCCCGGCACGCTGACGGGCTCCATCGGCGTGGTCATGCAGCTCGCCAATCTCGAGGGGCTGCTGAAAAAAGTCGGCGTTGACTACGTCGTCGTCAAGGCGGGGGCGTACAAGGACGTTGGCAACTTTGCCCGCACCATGAGCCCCGAGGAACGCAAGATGCTCCAGGCGCTCCTCGACGACGTCTACTCGCAGTTCGTCGAGGCCGTCTCCGAAGGGCGCGGCCTCGAGAAGAAGGATGTCCTGGCATTCGCGGAAGGTCGCATCTACTCAGGCCAGCAGGCCCTGGCTCTCAAGATGGTCGACGAGCTGGGCGGGTTCGAAGAGGCCGTCGAGGCGGCGGGCAAGCTGGCCAATATTTCCGGTCGGCCCAAGCTCGTCTATCCGCGAAAGAAGTTTTCCTTCAGAGATCTCGTGGAAAGCCGGCTGGGACTGGCTGGCATAGGTCCTCTCCTGCCCGCGCTCTCCGGCGTCCGCACCCCTCTCTACCTCATGCAGTAGAGCCGTAAACCCTTGCTCTGCTTGACAATCTTTCGAGCAGCGTGCTACGTTTCAGAAGTGCAGGCCACCCGCTCGACGTGTCCGAAACCGAAACATGGCGGGGTCCTCGTGGAGGGGGCAAGCTGATGACCAAAGCGGATCTCATCGAGGAAGTCTCCAAGCTCTCGAGCCTGACGAAGAAGGAGACGGAGCTGATCGTCAACACCGTCTTCGACAACATCACCGATGCTCTCGCCAAGGGAGACAAGGTGGAGTTGCGCGGGTTCGGCAGCTTCCGGATCCGTCACCGCAACTCCCGAAAGGGCCGCAACCCAAAGACCGGGGACAGCGTCAGCGTCCCCGAGAAGCGGGTGCCGTTCTTCAAGGTGGGGAAGAGGCTCCGCGAGCTGGTCAACACCTAGAGGCCGCCCCGTAGCCGCGTGGAGCGACTCTGGGCGCCGTGGCGGATGGCCTACGTGACGTCCGCCGGCGTGCCTGCCCCGGCCCAGGCGGGGTGCATCTTCTGTGACGCCCTCGGGGGCCGCGACGACCGCCAGAGCCTCATCCTCCGCAGGGGCCCTCAAGCCTTCCTGATCCTGAACAAATTCCCGTACGCGTCCGGCCACGTCATGGCCGCGCTCAACCGCCACGTCGGCTCACTCGAGGAGGCATCTCCCGAGGAGCTCGGGCAGCTGATGGAACTGGTGCAGGCGGCGGTGCGCGCGCTCCGGAGCGGCTACAAGCCGGACGGCTACAACGTCGGCTTCAACCAGGGGCGCGCGGCCGGGGCGGGCGTGCCCGGGCATCTCCACGTCCACATCGTGCCGCGCTGGAGCGGCGACACCAATTTCATGCCGGTCGTGGGCGACACGCGGGTGCTGCCCGAGAGTCTCGACACGACGTATGACCGCCTCCTGGCGGCGCTCGGCTCGTGAGGGACTCCTCGGCCGAGCTGTTCCCCGAATCTGTGCCTTCCGAGCTTTCCCCGATGATGAAGCAGTACCGGGAGCTCAAGCAGCGCTATCCCGACTACCTCCTGCTCTTCCGTCTCGGCGACTTCTACGAGCTGTTCTTCGAGGATGCCCACGAGGGCGCGCGCCTTCTCCAGATCACGCTCACCTCGCGTCAGAAAGGCGAGGGCGCCATTCCCATGGCGGGCATCCCGCACCATGCCGCCGACGGCTATATCACGCGGTTGATTCGGGCCGGTCGCAAGGTGGCGGTGTGCGAGCAGATGGAGGCGCCCGTCAAGGGCAAGAAGCTCGTCCGCCGAGAGGTCGTCCGGGTCATCACGCCGGGCACGCTGACCGATGCCCAGTATCTCGACGGAGCGGCCAACAACTACCTCCTGGCCGTGCACCGGACCGGCGCCGGAGCCGCCCGGACGCTCGGCGCGGCCCTGGTGGACGTATCCACGGGCGACTTCTGGGTCGGCGAGGCCAGGGGCGAGGCCGCGGGCGGGCCCCAGGCCGACGAGGCGGCACTCCTCGAGACGGCCCTCCTGCGGCGGCCCGCCGAGTGCCTGGTGGCGCGCGAGGGCGACACGGGCTTCGCGGCGCGGCTGGCCTCGTCAGGAATGATGATGACGAGCGGGGAGCCCTCGTGGTTCGCCCCGCGCCAGGCCCGCGAGACGCTGGCGGCGCACTTCCGCGTCCACTCGCTCGACAGTCTGGGCGTGGGGGACATGAGCGCAGGCTTGCAGGCCGCGGGCGCAGCGCTCGCGTATCTGCGGGACACCCAGGGCGAGGCGCTCGGCCATCTCACCCGACTCCAGCGCCTTCTCCCGGGCGACGCCATGGCGCTCGATGCCACCGCCGTCACCACGCTCGAGCTATTCCAGAACGCCCAGGACCGGAGCCCGCGCGGCTCGCTCCTGGCTCTCCTCGACCGGACCTCGACGCCGATGGGGGCGCGAACGCTCCGCCAGTGGCTTCTCCGACCGCTTCTCGACACGGGCGCGATCTCGCGACGCCAGGATGCGGTGGAGGTCCTGGTCGCCGAGCCCGCGCTGCGGGCGGCGGTGCGAAGACACATCCACGGCATCGGAGACCTCGAGCGGCTCGCGGGCCGCGCCGCCCTCGGCGTCGCGCACGCGCGGGACCTGACGGGGCTGCGGGGTTTCCTCGGCCGTCTCCCCGCCCTCCGCGAGGCGCTCGGCGTGCCCTCGGCGCCGATGCTCGTGGAGGTGGGCGAGGAGATCAGTGCCCTGCCCGCGCTCCACAAGCTTCTCGCGGACGCGCTCGAGGACGAGCCGCCGCCGACGCTCAGGGAGGGCGGCCTCATCCGGGAGAGCTGGAGCGCCGAGCTCGGCCTCATCAGGCGCGGAGCGCGCGAGGCGCGGGAGTGGATCGCGACTCTCGAAGGGCGGGAGCGGGAGCGCACGGGCATCCCCACGCTTCGTGTGCGCTTCAACCGGGTCTTCGGCTACGGCATCGAGGTGAGCAATGCGCACGCGGCCAAGGTGCCCGGCGACTACATCCGGCGCCAGACCCTGGTCGGCGCCGAGCGCTAC
>JBKPBU010000483.1:0-6326 GCA_046727015.1 Candidatus Methylomirabilota bacterium
CGCGACCAGCCGGCAAGGGCGCGATCGGGGCAGGCGCCCGCGAGCGCCTTGATGACGGCCTCGGCGATTTCCTGCGCGCAGTGGTTGGTGGCGAGCGTCACCGGCGCTGGCGGATAGGGCCAGACGATCGTGCCCTGCTTCGCCCTGATCTCGACCGGGCGGAAGGTGCCCTCGTTCTTCGGGATGCGCGGATCGAGGAGGTAGGCGATGGCCATGTGCACCGCGGAGATCGTGTTCGGGTACGAGGAGTTGACGAAGCCGATCACCTGCGGATCGCACCCCGTCAGGTCCACGATGAGTGAATCGCCCTTCTTGGTCACCTTCGCGTGGAGCCTGATGTCCTCGATGCCGTGCCCGTCGTCGTCGAGGATGGATAGCCCGCTGTAGACGCCGTCCTTCCACGTCCGGATGCAGGCGCGGCTCTGGCGCTCGGCGCTGTCCAGCACCTCGCCGACGGCCTCCGTCGCCGTCTCGGCGCCATAGTCGTCGATCAGCTTAAGGAGGCGGCGCTCGCCCACGCGCGCCGACCCCATCATGGCGCGGAGGTCTCCCAGGAAGTCGCGCGGATGGCGGACGTTGGTGGCGATCATGTCCATGACGTCGTCGCGAAGCACGCCCGCGTCGTAGAGCTTGAGCGGGGTGATGCGGATGCCTTCCTGCCAGATCTCGGTCGCGCCGGGATTGTAAGCGCCGTGCGTGGCGCCGCCGATGTCGCTCTGGTGCGCCCGGTTGATGGACCAGAAGGCGAGGCGCTCACCGACGAAGACCGGCAGCAGCACGGTCAGATCGGGCAAGTGGTTGCCGCCGTGGTACGGGTCGTTGAGGAGGTAGACGTCGCCGGGGCGTATGCGCCCCGCGAAGTACTCGGCGACCGCCTTGACGGCCCAGGGCAGCGCGCCCACGTGGATGGGCACGTGCTCCGCCTGAGCCGCGAGGCGCCCCTCGCCGTCGAAGACCGCCGTAGAGAAGTCCCGGCTCGAGTTGAGGATCTGCGAGTACGCGGTGCGGAGCATGGCCTCGCCCATCTCCTGGACGATGGACTCGAGGCGGTGCTGGATGACCGAGACGGTGATGCGGTCGAGACCCATGGCGGCCACTATACTACTGCTGCTTGCGGTACGGCTTGGCAGCCGTTAGTCTCTCCCTGCCATGGCCTTCGAGACCCTGACGGCCGGTATGACGCTAGCCTCGCATCACGTCAGCGCGCCCGCGCCCATCGAGCCCCACGAGAACAAGATCCACGAGGACGACCTGGCTAGACAGTACGGCTTCAAGGGCGGCCTCGTGCCCGGCGTCACCATGTACGGCTGGATGACGCATCCAGTGGTGGAAGCGCTCGGACTCCCGTGGCTCGAGCGCGGGGAATTCCGGACGCGCTTCGTCAAGCCCATCTACTACGAAGAGCCGGCAGTGATCCGCGCCAGGGTCAGCGCGAAGACTTCCGATGAGGTGACGATCGAGGTCGCGGCTCAGAATTCGGTGGACGAAGTGTGCGGGACGGCGACGATGACGCTTTTCACAGGAGCCCATCCGTCTCCGCCCCTGGCGTCCGAATACGCGGTCGCGCCGGTGCCCGCCGAGAGGCCACGCGTCACGCGGGCCCATCTCGAAAGCCTGAAGGTCCTGGGCACTCCGGAACTCGACGTGACCGGCGACACCGCGGCCGCGTTCATCAAGCGCTTCGGCGAGACGCTGGCGATCTACGCGGGATCCGCGGCGCCCAGCCATCCGGGCATTCACCTCGATCTGTCCAACCGCGCGCTCGACCGGAACGTGCGCATGAGCCCGTGGATCCACGTCGAGAGTCGCGGCCGGCACTGGAGCGCGGCGCGGGTGGGCGAGCGGCTCGAGATGCGCGGGCGTGTCGAGAGGCTATTCGAGAAGAAGGGTCACGAGTTCGTCGAGGCCGATCTCCTGCTGGTCGCGAACGGCTCGCGGCCGGTCGCCTCCATCCGCCACACCGCGATCTACCTGCTCCGCAAAGCCGGCTGACCGCCGGCCGCTTCGATGGTATCGGGACGGGCGTTCGGCCCGACGACCTGGGTCAGGATCAGCCACAGGAGCGGGAGCAAAAACGCGATCGATCCCGGCAACCACATGATCGCTCCCGCTATCGATTGATCTTCGAGCGCGGACAGACCCCAGAGCCGCGGCACGCCTTCGTAGGCGGGATAGATCACACGGTCGGAGAAGCTGAAGATCGCGGCGAGCATGGTGTTGTGGAACTCGGCGAGCAGGAGATACGGGATCATCGCCCAGCGCGGCCAGGATACGCGCGACGGCCAGGGCAGGATCAGGGGCCGCCAGAAAAGGAGCGCCGTCGCGAAGAAGGATGCGTGCTCGACGTGATGCCAGGCGTCCGAGCGGAGCGCCAGGTCGTAGAGCGCCGGAGCGTGCCAGGCCCAGAACGCGATGACGAACGCGGTCCAGCCGAAGGCCGGGTGAGCGAGCACGCGCGCCAGGCGCCTCATCGCGAGAGTTCCGAGCCAGCGGGCGATGACGCGGCGCAGAGGCTGGGGCAGCCCGAGGAGCAGCGGCGCCACCGGAGCGCCCATCCAGAGAAGCGGCGGAGCCACCAGCATGAGCAGCAGGTGCTGGGTCATGTGGGCCAGCAGCAGCGTATGGGACAGATCTTCCAGGAGCGTACTCGCCGCGAGCAGCACGACCGCGAGACCGGACGCGAACGCGACGATCGTCCACGCGCCGAAGCGATCCGGCATCCGCCGCGCCAGTGTCGTGACGCCGCGGGCGTAGAGCGCGGCCGCGACAAGCACCGGCGCGAGCACGAGCGGCTCGAACGCGATCATGGACGGGCGGGCGACCTCGGAGTCACGGTGGTTCGAGCCGGGGGCTCGCCGGGCTGCTTCAGCGTCTCCATGAATGCCACCACCGCATTCACCTCAGCGGGCGAGAGGTTCTTGCCGTAGGCGGGCATGTTGCCGCCGCCCTGGAGGACCTGGCGGACCAGCTGGTCGCGCGTGAGACGCGTTGCCACGCCGTCGAGGGCGGGACCCCGACGCCCGCCTTCGCCGGCGAGGCTGTGGCAATTGCGGCACTGCTTGTTCTGGAGAACGAGAGCGCCCTGCAGCTCGAACGGCGTCCGCCCCTTGATGTACTGCACGGGTGTCGGCACGGCGCTCCACGCCTGCATCCGTGGCGACCAGGGAACGATCACGCCCAGCCAGGCCAGCGTTGTCACGGTCAGGACGATCAGGATGACGCCCAGGACGGCGACGGGCCGACGCTTCCAGCTCTTCTCGCCTGTGCCCGCGATGAACGGCACCAGGAACAGGAGAACGATCGCCAGCGGCGGGCCGAGGAGCAGCAGCGTGGTCTCGGTCCACGGCGGCAGGAGGGCGAAGAGCGCGAAGAGGGCGAGGAAGTAAAAGTCCGGCTTGGGCGTGGTGTCGATGATGGTCGGGTCCGGCACGCCGCCCGGGCCGTAGGGACCGAAGAGGGCCGCGCAGAGGAGAACGACCAGGATCACCACACCTGCCGCCACCATGTCCTTCCGTGCGGCGTCTGGGAAGAACGGCACGCCGTCCTTCTGGACCTCTTCCTCGTAGCGCTGGCGGTAGGTGTTCCTGTCCACGACGCGTCCCGGCATCGGCCATTCGTTGATGCCCAGCCGGAGCACGAGCCAGAGATGCAGTCCCACGAGGCCGATGAGAAGACCGGGGACGAGGAAGACGTGGACGGTGAAGAACCGGGACAGCGTCCGGCCCGCGATGATCGGACCGCCGAGCAGCACGTGCACGACCGACTCGCCGATGACGGGCGCGCGCGCGGCGATCGACGCCGCGATCCCCAGCCCCCAGTACGCGTCCTGGTCCCACCGGAGAAGCTGTCCCGTGAACGCCATGCCGAGGGTGCACAGGAAGAGGAAGACGCCGGCGATCCACGTCATCTCCCGCGGGTACTTGTGGGCTCCGAAGAGGAAGACCTGGATCATGTGGAGCGTCATCACCGCCACCATGGCGTTCGAGCCCCAGAAGTGGACGGCGCGGAGAAACCATCCCAGCGGCGCGACGTCGTTCAGATAGAGCAGGCTGTCGTAGGCCTTGTCGGCCGACGGGACATAGACGAGCGCCAGGCAGATGCCGGTCGCGATCTGCAGGAGGAAAAGGGTCAGCGTCGCGCTGCCGAACACGTACCACCAGGAGGCGCTGCTCCTGGGCACGCGGTGGGCGAGCACCGGCGTGACGGCGGCCTCGAGTCCCGTCCGCTCCTCGAGCCACCTGCCCGCCTTTCTGAACAGCGGCATCTATCGCCTCACACTTGGCCCGACAGCGTCGGGAGCTGGCCGCCCCGCACCCAGAGCTGTCCGTCACGGACCTCGTACTCGTACTCGTAGAGCCCGCGCGGCGGCGGCCCGGAGGCGCGCGAGCCATCCTCGTAGTAGACCCCGCCGTGGCAGGGGCACATGAAAAGCCGCGATTGCGGAAACCAGCGCACGGGACATCCGAGATGCGCGCAGTTGACGGCGAAGACCTGGAAGCGGCCGCCCTCCACGTGCCGTACCCAGCAGGCGACCTTAGCTGAATCCCCGTCCCACTGGACCCGGAACGGGTTCTCGTACATGGCGACCCGGGTCTCGCCCTCGGGGAACTTCGCGGCGGGACCGAGCTTGATCCAGGATTGACCGCCCAGGCGCCTCGCGGGGGCCAGGATGTAGCCGATCACCGGGATGCCGACGAGGGTGGCGCCGATCACGTTGAGGGCAAGCCCGAGCTTGAAGAGGAAGCCCCGTCGTGAAGGAGAGGAGCTCGCGCCCGGTTCCGGTTCCAGGTTAGTGGCGCACATGGATCAACCCTCTTTCGCTGAGTGGGGCCGCCCAGGAACGGGGCGGCGCTGGGCTATGAGCCAGGCCACGACGTCGGAGATCTCCCGAGTGGTCAGCGGCTGTCCCGGCGTGTAGTTGCGCCAGTCGGGCATCCCGAGATCGATCCGTCCGGCGATGACGGTCGTCCGCAGATACTGATCGCTCACGAGCGAGAGGTACGAGGCATCCGCGAGGGTGGCACCTTTCTGCCCTGACGAGACGTCCGCACCGTGACAGCTTGCGCACGCGGCGGCGTACACGACCTTTCCGCGCGCTGCATTTCCGGGCGGCGCCGCATACGGCGGAATGTCGGCCGACTTCAGAGGCTTCGCTCCTCCCCACCGCTCCAGCAGGCCGTTGACGAGCACGTCGATCTGCGCATCGGTCAGTGTTCCGCCGGCGCTCTGCGCGAAGGCCGGCTGGAGCGTCCCCGGCACGCCGTTCGCGATCACGCTGCGAATTCGGGAGCGGGGAACCAGCGCCAGGTAGAGCGGGTCGTTCAGCGGCCGCGATGCGCCGAGTCGGCCGTTGGCGCCGTGACAGGCGGCACAGTTGTCTCCGTAGAGGGTGGCGAACGCCATGACCTGCGAGGGAATCCGCTCGCGATCCGCCGGACGAGGCTTGCCGGGCAGGGCGTCGCAGCCGGCGACTGCAAGTCCCGCCAACAGCGTGATCGCCCCGAAAAAGGAGGCGCGCGGCATCACGGTTCCCGTTCCTTCCCGGGACGCGCACCCGATGTCTTGTCACCCGCGCGGGCGGCGAGCGGCCGGGTCTGCATGGTGGCAACGGGCTGGGCTTTCGATACCACGTAGCCGGTTGCCAGTCCGAAGGCGACCTGCGAGGCGATGAACCAGCCCCAGTCCACGCGCGCATTGAGCGCAGGATTGATCACGCCGAGCACGCCCCACAGGAAGCCAGTCCAGAGGAGGGGCGCCACCAGACCGCCCCAGAGCATGTGGCGCCCCGGTAACATCGGCAGGATGACGGCATAGAGGAGACCGGCGAGCACCGAGATCACGCCGTGCGCGA
Source organism: Candidatus Methylomirabilota bacterium (assembly GCA_046727015.1). GTDB lineage: Bacteria > Methylomirabilota > Methylomirabilia > Rokubacteriales > CSP1-6 > AR37. The sequence continues at coordinate 5,852 of JBKPBU010000483.1, forward strand.
CGATACCGACAGCGAGCGCCGCCGCGCTGAAGGCGCGGAGCGTGGCCAGGTCCGCCTGCGCCATCGACGGCATCGCCGCGGCGGAGAGCAGGTTGATCGGGTACCAGGGGCTGTGCTGGAAGATGAGACCGTAGAGGACTGCGACCACGGCCATCGCGGCGCCCCCGACGATCCCGCCCCTGATCCCGGCCGAGAGCGGCTGGACTTCGACAGGCACCCGCGCGCGGTGTTCGCCCTCGCCGAGTGTAACGTGCTCTACTCCCACAGACGACGGCACGATCGGCCGTGCGCGCTGAGCCGATGGACGCAGAGGGACGTGCTCGACCTGCTCTTCCGGCAGGACCTGGTGCCACCAGCCGACCGCGCCTGCGAGCGCGAGGATGACCCCGACGACGCTGACCGTCGCGCTCGTGACCAGCCCCGCGCAGGCCAGCGTGACGCCCAGGGCCACGACCATCGGCCATGCCGTGGGCGC
>JBKPBU010000484.1:0-14296 GCA_046727015.1 Candidatus Methylomirabilota bacterium
GGCGTCATCGATCCGGCGACCAACGCGCACTCGGAGAACGAGAGCCTGCATCTCGGCGACTGGGTCAAGTGCATGCGCGCGGCCGTCCACCTCTACGACGAGCTGGCCCGCGTACCGGTCGCGCGCCGGCGGCGCGGCTGAGGTACTATGGCGCCTTGCATCCAGCCTCCACCCCTGAACTCGGGCCGCCCCAGGGCGGCCCACGGAGGATCCCACGATGGGTCAAATGGTCCAGCTCAAGGCAGAGGACGGCCACACCTTTAACGCCTACCGCGCGGCGCCCGCCGGCAAGGCCAAGGGCGGTGTCGTGGTCATCCAGGAAATCTTCGGCGTGAACTCCCACATCAGGAACGTCTCCGACGGCTTCGCCAAGGACGGCTACGTCGCGCTGGCGCCCGCCATCTTCGACCGCGCCGAGCGCGGCTTCGAGTCCGGCTACCAGCCCGCCGACATCGACCGCGGGCGCGAAATCCGGGGCAAGATCGACATCAACGACATGGTCAAGGACATCCGCGCGGCCGTCCAGTCGCTCAAGGCCGAGGGGCTCAAGGTCTGCGTCGTCGGCTACTGCCTCGGCGGCACGCTCGCCTGGCTCGCCGCCACGCGCATCGACGGCGTGGCCTGCGCCGTGAGCTACTACGGCGGCGGCGTCGCCGAGACAGCGTCAGAGAAGCCGCGCTGCCCCGTGCTGTTCCACTTCGGCGAGACCGACCAGTCCATTCCGCCGGATCACCACGCGAAGATCCGCGCCGCGCACCCCGAGCTGCCGATGCACATCTACGCGGCGGCGGGGCACGGCTTCAACTGCGACGAGCGCGGCGCCTATCACGCGCCCAGCGCGGCGGTCGCGCGCACGCGCACGATGGAGTTCCTGGCGAAGCACCTCTAGAAGCATGCCGGCGCGGCGGCGGCTGGTCGTTGAGCTGGCTGCCGTCGCGCTCACGCGCTTCGTCCTCAACACCGCGCGGCGCTTCTCCTACCCGTTCGCGCCCGCCCTGGCCCGCGGGCTCGACGTGCCGCTCACGAGCGTCACCTCGCTGATTGCGCTCAACCAGGGGGCGGCGCTGCTGAGCCCGGTCCTGGGTCCGCTGGCCGATCGCTGGGGCCCGCGGACCATGATGCTCCTCGGTCTCGCGATCGTCGCCGCCGGCATGCTCGCGGCCGCGGCGCTGCCGCTGTACGCCACGGTGCTGTTGGCATTGCTGCTGGCCGGGATCGGCAAGAGCTGCTTCGACCCGGCGGTTCAGGCCTTCATCGGCGCGCGCGTCAGCTGGGAGCGGCGCGGCCTGGCGATCGGGTTCGTCGAGTTCGCGTGGGCGGGCAGCTCGCTCATCGGCATCCCGCTCGTCGGCTGGCTCATCGGGCGTCACGGCTGGCGCTCGCCTTTCCTTGTCCTCGGCCTGTGCGCCGTCGCGAGCTTCGCCCTGCTTGCCGTCCTTCTGCCGCGCGTCCAGCCGGCGCGGGCCGCCGGCGCGGGCCGCCTGACCGTGATCCACGGGTGGCGGATCCTGGTCCGGCGCCGCGCGGCCCTGGGCGCACTCGGCTACAGCGTCTGCTTCAGCATGGCCAACGATACGCTGTTCGTCATCTACGGCGCTTGGCTCGAGCGCGACTTCCACCTGCCTCTGGCTCAGCTCGGCACGGCGACGATCGCCATCGGCGCCGCCGAGCTCTCGGCCGAGGTCCTGACGGCGCTACTTGCCGACCGGATCGGGCTCGCCCGCGCCGCCGTGGGCGGCGTCGCTGTGACGGTGGCCGCCTATCTCCTCCTGCCCGCCGCGGCGCAGAGTCTGCCGCTGGCGCTCTGCGCCCTCTTCGGCGTGTTCCTCGCCTTCGAGTTCACGGTCGTGACTGCGGTCGGGCTCATCACGGAGGTCTTGCCGGACGCGCGGGGCACCATGATGGGGATGCTCGGGGCCACATCGGGCACTGGGCGGATGCTCGGGGCGCTGACGGGCGGCTACGTGTGGCTCTGGGGCGGGCTCGCGGCTACGAGCGCAGTCGCGGCGGCGCTGGCCGCGCTCGCCTTGGGCTCGCTCGTCTGGGGCCTTCGCGGCTGGCACCCGCGCCCAGTATGATGGTCGCCGCCATGGCCGGAGACATCCAGGCGCCCTTCGACGTCTACCGCGACCGCGTGAGGCCCGAGTGGATCGACCACAACGGCCACATGAACATGGGGTACTACCTCGTGGCGTTCGACTTCGCCACCGACGAGTTCTTTCGCGCGATCGGCCTCGACGAGGCGCACCGCCGCGCCTCGCGCGTCACCACCTTCTGCCTCGAAGCCCACGTAACGTACCACCGTGAAGTCCGCGAGGGCGATCCGCTGCGCTTCACGACCCTGCTCCTGGGCCATGACGCCAAGCGCCTGCACTACATCCACCAGATGTACCACGCGGCGGAGGGCTACCTGGCCGCGACCAACGAGCTCATGTCGCTTCACGTGAGCGAAGAGACGCGACGGGGCGCGCCCATGGTGCCCGCGATCCTCGAGCGGCTGCGTCTGATGCAGGCGGCACACGACAAGCTGGAGCGGCCGCCGCAGCTAGGGCGGAGGATGGGCCTCGCCGCACCGCCGACGACACGGTAGCGCCGAGGCGCGCCTGGCGAGCTTTCACATAGGTGACCGGCCCGCCGCAACTACCCCGTAACACTGTTACAGGCGTATAATTCGGGAGTTCAATGCTGAACCCGCTCGCTCTCCATACTTGGACCCTCGACACGACCCCGCTCGGGCGCGTACTCGAGATCGTGCGCGACACTGGGTGGCAGGCCATCGAGCTCCGCCGCCTCGACTTCGCCCGCGCGGCTGAGCGCGGTCAGGCGGCTGAGGCCGTGCTCGACCTCGTGCGATCTTCAGGTGTCCCCACCGCCTGCGTTGGCGTCACGCTCGGCTGGATCTGGGCCGAGGGCGGCGAGCGCAAAAAACTCCTCGCCGACTTCGACGAGTCGTGCCGCTGGGCGAAGGCCCTTGGCTGCCGGACGGTCATGAGCCCGGTGGACAGGGGCCGCGGCGATGCCGCGCGGGCGGTGGCCAGCGTCACCGAGGTGGGCGACATCGCCGCGCGTCACGGCGTCAGGCTCGCCCTCGAGTTCAACTCGCAGTGCGAGCAGCTCAATACCTTGGCGAGCATGCGCGAGGTCCTCTCCAGGGCCGCGCATCCTCATGTCGGCCTCCTGCTCGACGCCTACCACCTCGGCAGGAGCGGGGCGCGCCCGGAAGAGCTCAAGGACGTGGCCGGCGGCGACATCGCCTATGTCCAGTTCAGCGACGTGCCGCGAAGCGGCCTCGTCGCCGGTCAGGCTCTCGACCGCCTGCCGCCGGGGCAGGGGAGCGTGCCCTTCAAGGAGTTCTTCGCCGCCATCGAGCGCACGGGTTACGCGGGGTATTGCTCGTACGAAGCACCGAACCCCGCGGCGTGGGCCCGCGACCCCGCCGCCGTCGCGCGCGAGGCGATCGAAGCGACGAGGGCCGCCGCGGCATGAACGGCTTCCCCGACGAGCGCCGGCGGATCATCATCATCGCGGCGGCCGCGGTCGGCGTGGTCGGCCTCCTGTTCGGCGGCTGGTTGTGGTGGCAATCCCGGACGCAGGTCACCACCGACGACGCCTACGTCGAGGGCGCCGTCACCGTCATCAGCGCGAAAGTCTCGGGCAATATCTCGGAGATGCTGGTCCAGGACAACCAGGTCATCAAGGCGGGCGAGCTTCTGGTGCGCGTCGATCCGCGCGATTACCGGGCCAGGCGTGACCAGGCCGCCGCCGCGGTGAGGGTCGCCGAAGCCGCGCTGCTGACCTTGCGCTCGGAGCTGCCGATGACGCGAGGGGTGACGGTGGCACAGGGCGACGAGGCGCGCGGGGCGCTCGAGGGCGCGCGAGCCGCCGAGGCGGGGGCCCAGTCCGCGGTCGACGAGGCGCAGGCCCAGCTCGACGCGAAGCGCGCGGCGGCGTCGGCGGCGGAATCGGACGTCGCGGGCGCGCGGGCGACCGCGATCCAGGCCGCCAAGGAAAAGGATCGTCAGCGCAAGCTGGTCAGCCAGGGGCTGGTCGCCCAGCGCGACTATGACCAGGCCGAGGCCGCGGAGGGCACGGCGCGCGCCGTGCTCGAAGCCTTCGAGCGCCGCAAGACCCAGGTCGAGCGCGAGGCCCAGCAAACCGAGGCTGCGCTCGCCTCCCGGCGGCTCGGCGTCCAGCAGGCCAAGCAGCGGGTAGCGGAGCTTCGCGGGACGCTGGCCCGCGCCGAGAGCCAGCGATTCCAGGTCCCGATGAAGGAGGCCGAGGTGGCGCGGGCCGAGGCCGTGCTTACCCAGGCGCAGGCCGACCTCGCCTACGCCGAGCTTCAACTCCTGTACACGGAAGTCCGCGCGCCGGTGGACGGGGTGGTTTCCAAGCGCACGGTCGAGCTGGGACAGGTCGCGCAGATGGGCCAGCCCCTGCTCGCCATCGTGCCGCTCCACGACGTCTGGGTCATCGCGAACTTCAAAGAGACGCAGCTCGAGCGCATCCGGCCCGGCATGATGGCGGAGGTGCGCGTGGACACCTTCTCCGACCGGACCTTCCGCGGCAAGGTGGACTCGCTCGCCGCCGGCACGGGCGCGCGCTTCTCGCTCCTGCCGCCGGAGAATGCCACCGGCAACTGGGTCAAGGTGGTCCAGCGGCTGCCCGTCAAGATCAGGCTCGAGCCCGGGCAGTTCGGCAACCCCCACACGCTGCGCGCGGGGATGTCCGCGATCGTCACCGTCAAGCTGCGCTAGGGCGATGACCTCGTGGGCCAATCTCCCCGGGGCCCAGAAGTGGCTCATCACCGTCTCCGTGATGCTGGTCACGATCATGCAGATCCTCGACACCAGCGTCACCAACGTCGTGCTGCCCCACATGCAGGGCTCGCTCTCGGCCGGCCTCGAGGAGGTGACCTGGGTTCTGACCTCCTACCTCGCGGCCAACGCGATCATCATCCCCGCCACGGGGTGGCTCGCCGGCTACATCGGCCGCCGCCGCTTCTTTCTGCTCTGCACCGTGCTCTTCACGATCAGCTCCTTCGCGTCCGGCCTGGCGCCGAACCTGACCTTCCTCATCATTGCACGGGTGTTCCAGGGGATCGGTGGCGGGCCGCTCATCCCGCTGTCGCAGGCCATCCTCTGGGAGATCTTCCCGCTCGGCCAGCGCGGGCTCGCCATGGCCGTCTGGGGCATCGGTGTCATGCTGGGGCCCATCTTCGGCCCGACCCTCGGCGGCTGGATCGCCGACAACTGGTCCTGGCGCTGGATCTTCTACATCAACCTGCCGATCGGGCTCCTGGGCTTCTTCATGATCAGCACCTTCCTCTTCGACCCGGAGTACCTCAAGAAGCCGGGGCGCATCGACGCGCTCGGGCTCGTGCTGATGGTCGTGGGCTTCGGCTGCCTGCAGCTTGTCCTCGATCGCGGTGAGCACGAGGACTGGTTCGACTCGAGCCTGATCGTCGCGCTGGCCGTCATCGCCGTCGCCGCGCTCATCGGCTTCGTCATCCGCGAGCTCACGGCGCGGGAGCCGATCCTGGACCTGGGCGTGTTCCGGGACCGGAACTTCGCCACGGGCTCGGTCTTCGTCATGATGGTGGGGCTCGGCCTCTACTCGAGCATGCTGCTGGTGGCGCTCTACACGCAGAAGCTCCTCGCCTACGACGCCTGGAACTCGGGCGCGGTGCTGGGGCCGGGCGGCGTGGGGAACCTGCTCTCCCTCGTCGTCGCCGGGCGCCTCGTCACGCGCATGGACCAGCGCATCCTGGTCGCGCTCGGCTGCCTGCTGAACGCGCTGAGCCTCTACATGATGTCCCACCTCACGCTGGGCGTGGATTACTGGACGCTGGTCTGGCCGCGCTTCATCCAGGGTCTGGGGCTGGGCTTCATCTTCGTGCCGCTGGTGACGCTCACGCTCGCGACGATAGACCGTCAGAAGCTCGGCAATGCCACGGCCGCTTTCAACGTGCTCCGCAACGTCGGTGGCAGTGTCGGAGTCGCCCTCGCCACCACCTTCCTCTCGCGGCGCAGCCAGGGGCACCAGTCGGTGCTGTCGGCCCACGTCAATGTCTGGGACGCGGAGACGGCGGCGCGGCTCAAGCAGTGGACGGCCCACTTCGCGGCGCGGGGCGCCGACTCCTTCACGGCGGAGCGGCAGGCGATGGCCATGCTCTACCAGGATCTGGTGGGGCAGGCGCAGGTGCTCGCCTACGCCGACGATTTCTGGCTGCTCGCCGTTCTCTTCACGATCTTGCCCCTCGCCATCCCGCTCATGCGCCGGGTGCGTCCGCAGCCCGTGGCCGCCTCCGACGAGCCGACCGGGCGGGTGGAGCCCCTGCCCACCGCCGTGGAGTAGGGCCAGCGGTGGCCGAAACCTCGTGATAGGATACCGCCCGATTCACTTCCAGGAGCCACGTCCAAGGCGCCAAAAAGGGGGAGCGTGCGATGCGACGACTGACGACGATGTTGGTCTCGGTTCTGGTGCTCGGCCTGTGGGTCGGATCGGCCTCGGCCCAGGTCACGGTGAAGCTGCAGCCGTTCGCGGACGGCCTCGTGCATCCGCTGGTGATGCTCAACCCTCCGGACGGGAGCAAGCGGTTCTTCATCGTGGAGCAGTCCGGCACCATTCAGATCCTGATGCCGGACGGCAAGCTGCGGCCCACGCCCTTCCTCGACCTGAGCAAGAAGATGGTGAAGCTCGACTGGGAGTTCGACGAGCGCGGCCTGCTGGGACTGGCCTTCCACCCCAAGTTCAAGGACAACGGCAAGTTCTACGTGGTGTACACCGCTCCCGTGCGCACCGACGCGGCCCGCCGCCCGCGGCTCTTGTTCTGCTGCACGAATTACCTGTCCGAGTTCCAGGTCTCCAAGGCGGATCCGAACAAGGCGGACTTGTCCACCGAGCGCATCGTCTACTTCTGGGACAAGCCCCAGTTCAATCACAACGGCGGGGAGCTCCTGTTCGGCCCCGACGACGGCTACCTCTACGTCTCCATCGGTGACGGTGGGTGGGCCAACGACGTGGCCATCGGCCACACGCCGAAGATCGGCAATGGACAGGACCTCAAGACGAACCTGGGCAAGATCGTGCGCATCGACGTCGACTCGGGCAGCCCCTACAGCGTCCCCAAGGACAATCCCTTCGTCGGTCGCACCGACGCGCTGCCGGAGATTTGGGCCTACGGCCTGCGCAACGTCTGGCGTATGTCCTTCGACGCCGGCGGCAAGCACGAGCTGTTCGGCGCCGATGTGGGACAGAACACCTGGGAGAGCGTCAAGGTGATCCAGAAGGGCGGTAACCACGGCTGGAACCGCATCGAAGGCTCGCACTGCTTCAACCCCGACGATCCCAGCAACCCGAACCTCCCGCAGACCTGCGACAAGACCGGTCTCCTGATGCCCGTCATCGAATACCCCAACCTGAACGTGATGAAGGACGGCAAGGGCCTCTCCATCACCGGCGGGTTCGTCTATCGCGGCAAGGCGATGCCGAACCTCGTGGGCTCGTACGTGTTCGGCGACTGGAGCAAGTCTTTCACCGAGCCCAAGGGATTGCTCCTCGTGGCCCGTCCGCCCAGTCAGCCGGGCACCATGTGGAAAATCGAGGACGTGCAGGTGACGGGCATGGACTTCCACTCCTACGTGCTGGCCTTCGCGCAGGACGAGGATCGCGAGATCTACGTCTTGGCGTCGGACAACACCGCGCCCGGCCGCGCCAATGACAGGATCTACAAGATCGTGCCCGCGAACTGACAGGCTCGCCGCCGAGTCGCCGGGAGCCGCGCCCCCGGCGGCCCGGCGGGGGCCAGATGCCCCCGCACCGCGGTGGCTGCCCGCACCGCGGTGGCTGCCCGCACCGCGGTGGCTGATGGTCGCGCTGCTGGGACTGGTATGGCTTCCCTTCAGCGCAGTCGCTCAGGAGTTCAAGCCGCCGTCCAATCTCAAGTCGCCGGCCATGATTGCCGAGGGCCGAGCGTTCTTCAACCGGAGCTGCGCCGGTCAGTGTCATGGCGTGGACGGACAGGAAGGGTTTGAGGGCCCCAGCCTCTTCGGCAAGGCCTATCTCGATCCAACGTTCGTCTACGTCACCCTCATTACCGGTCGTCCCGGCAGCGCCATGCCGAGCTGGAAGGGCCGTCTGTCCGACGACGAGCTGTGGAAGGTCATCGCGTTCGTGTCTTCGCTGGGCGACCAGGCGCGGGCGAAGGAGGGGAAGTGAAACGCTACGTGCCGCGCACGTAGCGCTGGAGCAACAGGGTGAGGCCGAAGCCGGCCACGCCCCACGCGGCGGCGTCTGACCTTCCGGCTCGGGCCATGAGAAGTCCGTCGAGCAGCGAGATCCCGGCGATGAAGCTCACGACTGCGCGGGGGAAGTTTGCGCGCCCGGGCCGCACGAGGAGCCAGACGGCGTAGCCGACCCACGCGAGGAAAACCAGGTAGAGCGCGGCGCCGGCGCCTCCGCCCGTGAGCGCCGGTATTCCGTATACGAAGGGCGCCGCGAGGAACAGGAGCGGCCAGAGATTCCTGACCTCGGCCAGGCTCTCCTGTTTCGCCGCGTAGGTCAGCCCGATGAGATACGAGAGCAGGACGACCGCGCCGATCGCGACCGCCGCCCCAAGATGTCCCGCGACGGCGAACGCCGCGGTCACGTAGACCAGCACGCGGCACAAGCCCATGAGGAGCGGGCTCCACGGGTTTGCCTTGTGCCGCGCATCGTAGAAGATGATGACACCGGCCAGGCAGATCCCGGCGGCGATGGTGGGCGAGTACCCTCCCTGGCGGGTCCAGGCGATTTCCACCGCCAGCGCCGCGAGGCCGGCCGCGAGCAGACCGTAGCCCGTCGCGAACACGGTTGTCGCCTGCACACGCCCGGACGGAATGGGGCGCTCGGGACGCTCGCGGGCATCGATCTCCCGGTCGAAGGCGTCGTTGAGATACATGCCGCCGATGTAAAAGAGCGAGAGGGCCAGGGCGAGGAAGGCCAGCGGAGCGGGGGCGACCCACACGCCGGTGAGCGCGACGCCCGCGAGCACATTGGTCCAGACCGTGGGCAGGTTGGACACCCGCCCCAGCCGGAGGTACACGCTCCAGCTCACCCGGACAATCTCTCAATCACCCAACGGAGCTCTCGGGCCACGGCAGTGACGATCTAACAAGGACCCGCCGAGTGTCAAGCATGCGAGGCCAACCGCTTGCGGTCACGTTTTCCTTTGACTATAGTCAACCCCCCGGAATCGGCAAGGACTTCTCGAACTGGAGCGGACCCGCCGCAAGGGAGCCGTGGTGACGCTGATCGCAACGCGAGTGGGGCAGTTGCTTCGGGAGCTTGTCGAGCGCCGGCTCGAGCCGGCGGCCCGTGAGTGGCTCGCGCGGACTTGCGCCGCGGCCGGAGCCGAGCCGAGCCGCGGTGCGCTCCTGGAGACCTTCACGGCCGCGACTCGGCGGCTCGGCCGAAGCCGGCTCGCACCCACGGAAGAGGAGATCGCGCGACTGGCCGAGGCCGGCGTGAGCTGGCCGATCGGGACCGGAGGAGTCGACGAGATCGGCCGGATTCTCCTGCTCATCGCGGCGGCCACCCACTGGCCCGAGGCCGAGCTGGAGGCGCTCGTCGAAGAGTGCTATCGCAGCGGGGACGGCGCCGAGCGGCAGGCCGTGCTGCGGGCCCTGCCGCTGCTGCCCGCGCCCGAGCGGTTTCTCGAGATCGCCGTGGACGCGTGCCGCAGCCATATCCAGCCGCTCTTCGAAGCGGTGGCGTGTGAAAACCCGTATCCCGCGTTCTACTTTCCGGAGCTAAACTTCAACCAGATGGTGCTCAAGGCGCTGTTTACCGGGGTTGCCCTGGCGCGGATCCTCGGGCTCGAGGGCCGCATCACCCCCGAGCTCGGCCGGATGGCCGCAGACTACGCGAGCGAGCGGCGGGCGGCCGGACGGAGCGTTCCGCCTGATATCGGGCAACTCACCGGAGAGAGGGGAGGAAGGCCATGAAGCTCTTCGACCCGCACATCCACATGACGTCCCGCACCACACTCGACTACGAGGCCATGGCCGGCGCCGGCATCGTCGCCGTCGTGGAGCCGTCGTTCTGGATGGGCCAGCCGCGCACTCACGTCGGCACCTTCGAGGACTACTTCGCCTCGCTGCTGGGCTGGGAGCGATTCCGGGCCAGCCAGTTCGGCATCCGCCATTTCTGCACGCTCTCGCTCAATCCGAAGGAGGCCAACTCCGCGCGGATCGCCCAGGGCGTGATCGAGCTGCTGCCGCGCTACCTCTCCAAGGACGGCGTGGTGGCGGTGGGCGAGATCGGCTACGACGACATGACGTCGGAAGAGGACAAGTACTTCGCCGCGCAGCTCGAGCTGGCGATCCGTTTCGAGCTGCCCGTGCTCATCCACACCCCGCACCGCGACAAGAAGCGCGGCACGGAGCGGAGCCTGGCGCTCATCCGGGACGTGGGCTTTCCGGAGGAGCGGGCGCTCATCGACCACAACACGGAGGAGACGCTGCCGCTCGTGCTCGAGAGCGCGTGCTGGGCGGGTCACTCGATCTATCCGTTCACGAAGATGGACGAACCGCGCATGGTGGCGCTGGTGAAGCGCTACGGCGCCGACCGGATCCTGATCAACAGCGCGGCCGACTGGGGCGTGAGCGACCCGCTGAAGGTGCCCAAGACCGCGGCTCTCATGCGCGAGGGCGGCATCGCCGAGGCGGACATCGAGAAGATCGTGTGGACCAATCCCGTGACGTTCTTCGGCCAGAGCGGCCGGCTGGATCTCGGCTCCGCGGAAGACGGCCCGGCCATAGATCAGACGCAGCTCTGGGAGGGAAACTCGGTCCTGCGCGGCCAGCAGCCCATCGTGAAACGCTGACGCGGGAGCGTGATGCACCGGACCGTCGCCCTGATCGTCGTCGGCCTGACCGGCGACCTCCTGGGCGACGCGACGCCGAATCTCCAGGCGCTCGCCCGCGAGGGATGCGCGCGGCCGCTCGAGCCCGTCCTGCCCGCCGTCACCTGCTCCGTTCAGTCCACTTTCACCACGGGACTTCCGCCGCGCGATCACGGCGCGGTCGCCAACGGCTGGTATTTCCGCGACCTGAGCGAGGTCTGGCTCTGGCGGCAGTCCAACCGGCTCGTGGCCGGGGAGAAGATCTGGGAGACGGCCGCGCGGCGCGATCCGGCTTTCACCTGCGCGAATCTCTTCTGGTGGTACAACATGTACTCGACCGCGGCCTTTGCGGTCACGCCCCGGCCCATGTACCCGGCCGACGGGCGGAAGCTTCCCGACGTCTACACCGAGCCGCCCGAGCTTCGCGCTGAGCTTCAGCAGCGCCTGGGCACCTTTCCCCTGTTCAATTTCTGGGGCCCGACGGCCGACATCGTCTCGAGCCGGTGGATCGCCGACTGCGCGCGGCACGTCTACGACACGCGGCGGCCCACCCTCACGCTCGTGTACCTGCCGCATCTCGACTACAACCTGCAGCGCCTCGGGCCGCGCCACCCGGACATCCGGAAAGACCTCGGCGCGATCGATGGACTCTGTGGGGAATTGATCCAACACGTGAGGCGCGACGGGGCCCGGGTCGTCGTGCTCTCGGAGTACGGCATCGCGGAGGTCAGCGGACCCGTCCACCTGAACCGCGTGCTCCGGGAGGCGGGGCTCATCCGGGTCAGGACCGAGCTCGGGCTCGAGCTGCTCGACGCGGGCACGTCCGAGGCCTTCTGCGTGGCGGACCACCAGCTCGCCCACGTCTACGTCCGGCGCCGCGAGCGGGTCGCCGAGGTGAAGCGTCTCCTCGAGGCGGTGCCCGGCGTCGCGACTGTTCTCGACGACGAGGGAAAGCGGCAGCACGGGCTCGATCACCCGCGCTCGGGCGAGCTGGTGGCGCTGGCCGCCCGCGACCGCTGGTTCACCTACTACTACTGGCTCGACGATGCGGTCGCGCCGGACTTCGCCCGCACCGTCGATATCCACCGCAAGCCCGGCTACGATCCGGTCGAGCTGTTCCTGGATCCGGCGCTGCGCGCCCCCAAGCTCAAGGTGGGCTGGACGCTGCTCAAGAAGACGGCCGGCTTCCGCTATCTCATGGACGTGATCCCACTCGACGCGAGCCTGGTGCGCGGCTCCCACGGCCGTCTGCCCGAGTCCCGCCGGGCGGGCCCCGTGCTGATCACGAGCGAGCCCGGCTTGGTGCCCGACGAAGCCGTCCTGGCCACCGACGTGAAGACGCTCCTCCTTGCCCACGTCTTCGGTCCGTCGGCGTGACTGTCGCAATGGGCTTTGTGCTATCCAGGAGTGGACTGGGTCCCAGCCGTTCACCGCAAAGGAGCGCGCCATGATCACCGACATCGCGTCGTATCTCGGCTTCTTCGACAGCCTGCGGCGGCGCACCGAGCGCGACGTGGCGGCGCTTCCGCCGGCCGCGGTCGACTGGACGCCGCCGGCCATCGAGGGCGAGGTGGGCTGGACGATCGGCCAGATCGTGGGCCACATCGGGAGCTCACGGCTCTACTTCGCCAGCGCCTATCGCAACGAGGGGTGGATCTGGCACGAGCCGGCGATGGACCCGCGTGACCAGTCGACGTGGCTGCCGTGGCTGGAGGCGTCCGCGGCGCGCTTCGCGGCGTGGCTCAAGGACACGCCGGACGTGTGGCTCACGCGCCGCATCGAGATGATCGATTCTCCCGGGCGAACGCTCTCCGGATGGCGGCTCCTGATGATGATGCTCGAGCACGAGGTGCACCACCGCTCGCAGATCGACACGTACGCCGGGCTCATGGGCTGGCCCGTGCCCCACATCTTCGGCCGCTCGAAGGAGTCGATCGACGCGCTCCAGCCCGCCGAGCGCGCGAAGCACAGGGACCATTGACTCGCCGCGGCCGAGAGGCTAGGCTTGGCGCTCCCGTAGTTCCCTCACCCGTGTCGACAAGGAGGCCCGCATGCTGACGAGACGCTCATTTCTGGCTCGCACGGCCGCGTTGGGAGTCGGAGCCGCGGCGACGTCGCTCCCGGGGCAGGCCGGCGCCCAGGAAACCCGGAGCTTCACCTTCGCCTACGACCAGCCCAAGGACACGGCCTACAGCTTCATGGCCGACACCTTCGAGAAGAAGCTGGGCGAGCTCTCCGGCGGCAAGTTCAAGATCAGGCAGTTCCCGAGCGCCGCACTCGGCTCGGAGCCGGAGACGGCCCAGAAGGTCCGCGCGGGCGACATCGATTTCGTGATCAACGCGACGGCGAACACCTCGAGCGTGGTGCCGCAGTCCGGTGTGTTCTCGCTCCACTTCATCTTCCGGGACGAAGCCCACCTCGAGAAGGCCATGAACGACAAGGGCATCAACGACGCCTTCAAGGCGATGATCGCCGAGAACGTGCAGGGCGCCCGCTCGCTCGGACTCTTCACCCAGGGCTTCCGGAACATGTATTCCAAGCTCACGATCCTGAACGTCTCCGATATCGCCGGCAAGAAGGTGCGCGTCCAGGCGACGAAGACGGAGGATGCCTTCTTCACGGCCTACAAGGCCGTGCCCATCCACATGCCCTTCGGCCAGGTCTACACCTCGCTCCAGACCGGGCTCATCGCCATCGCCGAGAACGGCAACGACGTCGTGCTCAAGAACAAGCACTACGAGGCCGCGCCCGTGGTCAACAAGACCGAGCACGAAGCGAACAACTCGCACCTCTGGGTCAGCCAGAAGACCTGGGACAGCCTGACCCCCGAGCAGCAGAAGTGGGTGACGCAGGCGGCCGACTATTCGCTCCCGGTCGCGAGCCGGAAGGCGCTCGAGCTGAACACGGCCGCGGTTGCGTCGCTGCAGAAGCTGGGCGTCAAGTACAACGACCGGGTGGACAAGAAGAGTTTCAGCGTCATCGCGACCCCTCTGCAAGATTCCCAGGCGCAGGAGCTCGGGAAGTACGCGGTCCAGATCCTGACGCTGGTCCGCGGCGTCAAGTAGCGTGGCCCGGAAGCACGCTCCGGCGGCGCACCCGCAGCCGGAAAAGCGCGCCACCATACGTGCGCACCGGCACCTCAAGTGGCCCGCGCTCGACTACCTGGAGCGCGGCCTCATGGTTCTCTGCGCGCTTCTCCTGCTCGGGTTCACCGTGTGCGAGGTGGCTGATGTCCTCTTTCGCAACCTCCACCGCCCCTGGCTGAACGCCAATGAGTTCGCCGGCGGCCTCTTCGCGTGGGGCGTCTTCATCGGCATGGGCGTGGCCGTCCGTCGCGACCAGCACTTCCGCCTGACCGCCGTCGGCGAGTCGCTGTCCGGTCGAAAACGCATGATCGTGGAGTCGTTCAACCGA
>JBKPBU010000485.1:0-2327 GCA_046727015.1 Candidatus Methylomirabilota bacterium
GCCCATCGAGCGCTAGCGCGTGAGGACGCGCCCGGCGGGGACGGCGTTGTAGCGCGGGCCATCCACGACCACTTGGCCGTTGACGACGACGTAGGGAATGCCCGCCGGATGCCGATGCGGATCGGGAAAGGTCGCCTCGTCGCGGACGGTCTTGGGATCGAAGAGCGCCAGGTCCGCGGCATAGCCGGCCCTGAGCAGGCCGCGATCCTTCAGCCGGAGCTTGCGGGCGGGCATGCCGGTCATCTTGTGCACGGCCGTCTCCCATGAGAAGAGTCGCTTCTCGCGGCAGTAGACGCCGAGCACGCGCGGGAACGTCCCGTAGCTCCGCGGATGAGGCTTGCCGGGATGCGGCCCCGGCCCCGAGTGCAGCGACAGCGAGTCCGAGCCGATCATGGTGTGGGGATCGGCGCTGGCGATCGCGACGTTCTCCTCGCTCTGGGAGAAGCCGACCATGCTGACCCCGGCATGCTCCGACAGCACGAGGTCCATCATGGCGTGCGCCGGCTCCTTCCCGGTGAGCCGCGCAAGCTCGGCCAGGTTCTTGCCCGCGAGCTCCGGCCGGGAGCAGGTCGCGACCATCACCTCGTCCCATCCGTAGGAGCCCGAGCTCGAGCCCCAGCGCTCGCCGCCGATCAGGCAGTCGGCGATGGCGCGCTCGCGCGCAGCCGGATCGGCGAGCCGCTCGAGAAGCTTCGCGGTCCCCCCGTCGTGCATCCAGGCCGGCAAGAGATTGTCCATCTTGGT
The DNA here is from genome assembly GCA_046727015.1 of Candidatus Methylomirabilota bacterium. GTDB lineage: Bacteria > Methylomirabilota > Methylomirabilia > Rokubacteriales > CSP1-6 > AR37. Next base: position 745 of record JBKPBU010000485.1, read on the forward strand.
GCTGCCCGCCGGGTAGGGATAGACGTCGCCGGTCACGTCCACGCCGCGGGCCCGGGCGTCGGTGATCATCCGGAGCGCGCGCTCCATCTTGCCCCAGTTCTCCCGCCCCGAGGCCTTGACGTGGGCGATCTGCACGGGCACGCCGCCCTGCTCGCCGATCCTGATCGCCTCCTCGTAGGCTTTCTCGAGGGTGCCCGCCTCGCCGCGCACGTGCGAGAAGTAGAGCCCGCCGCGCGTGGCCATGCTCTTCGCGAGCGCGATCAGCTCCTCGGTCGAGCCGTAGACGCTGGGCGCGTACACGAGACCCGTCGAGTAGCCCCAGGCGCCGGCATCGAGCCCTTCGGCCAGGAGCCGCTCCATCTGCTGCTGCTCATCGGCCGTCGCGGGCCTATTGTCGCCGCCCACCGTCGCGAGGCGGAGCGCGCCGTGGCCGACGAACTGGACGACGTTGACCGAGGTGCCGAGCCCGCGAAGGAAATCCAGATACTCGCCGAAGCTGTGCCAGGTGGCAGGCGGCTTGTTGCCGATGCCGCCGATCCAGTCGCGCACGGCATCCGCGCGGCCGGGGGCAATCGGCCCCGGCGAGAAGCCGCACATGCCGACCACTTCGGTGGTGACGCCCTGACGCACCTTGGACTCGGCGCCGGGGCACTTGTCGTAGACGAGGTCGGAATGCGAGTGGATGTCGATGAAGCCCGGCGCCACCATCAAGCCCTTGGCGTCGATGGTCCGCGCGGCCTCGCCGGCGAGATTGGGCCCGATGGCGGCGATCCGATCGCCTTCGAGCGCCACGTCGGCCACGACGCCCGGCGCGCCGCTGCCGTCCACCACGGTGCCGTTCTTGATGAGAAGCGACCAGGGCATGGTTAAGGCGCAGCCTCCACGATCTTCACCGTCTTCATCTTGTCGCCCTTCTTGACGTTGTCCACGATGTTCATCCCCGAGACGACCTTTCCGAAAACGGTGTACTTGCCGTCGAGGAAGTGCGCGGGGGCGAGCACGATGTAGAACTGGCTACCCGCAGAGTCGGGATCGTTGCTCCGCGCCATGGCGACCGCGCCGCGCACGTGCTGGTTCTTGTTGAACTCGGCCTTGATCTTGTATCCGGGGCCGCCCGTACCGTCGCCCTTGGGGTCGCCGCCCTGGATGACGAAGCCGGGCTCGATGCGGTGGAAGGTCAAGCCATCGTAAAAGCCCTTTTTCGCGAGCGTGACGAAGTTCTCGACGGTCTTGGGCGCGTCATCGGGGAAGAACTCGATCTTGATGACCCCGCCCTTCTCCATGGTGATCTCGGCTGTCTGGGTCACGCGCGCGGGTCCTTTCTGGGGCTCTGCGGGTTTAGGCGTCTGGGCCCACACGCCGGCAGGCGCCAAGAGCACAACGACGAGAACGGCCAGCAGCAGTCGGATTTTCACGTCTGGGCTCCTCCTGGAACGGGATAGGAAGGCCATTATGCCCCGCCGGGGGTTCCGGAGCAAGGTCAACGCACTGCGCCATACGAAAAATCCGTGCTACAGTGAACACATGCAGGAGCGTAAGGATATCAGGAACGTCGCCATCATCGCGCACGTCGACCACGGGAA
>JBKPBU010000486.1:0-4885 GCA_046727015.1 Candidatus Methylomirabilota bacterium
GCGCCTGGTCAGAACGGGCCGGTGATCGTGCCCTTGAACAAGACAGGCGACAATGTGTGGTCCGTCCCGCCGGCCATCAGACTCAATGACGCCCAGTACGAGGCTTACAGGCTCGGAAACCTCTACGTCAACGTGCATAGCGCCGCCAATCCCGGCGGAGAAATTCGCGGCCAAATCAAGCCCTGACCCGCCTCGACGATCCGCAACAACACCTTGCCCCCTCACCCTACCCTCTCCCCCATCGGGGGAGAGGGGATTAGGGAGGGGGAAGTCGTTGCAAAGTCCGCGAGTGGCCTGTAGATTCTCGGGCATACCTGCAAGGAGGCGTGCATGGCAACCTATGCGATCACCGATGTCGCCGTCGTGCTCAACCCCGCTGACGATGTCGCTATCGCGAAGAGAGAGATTCCTGCCGGCAGTGTCCTCGAGGATGCGGGTGGCCGCATCGAGGTGCGACAGGATATTCGCCCCGGCCACAAGGTGGCGCGCCGCGCGCGCCGCACGGGCGAGGAGGTTCGGCGCTACGGGCAGGTGATAGGCTTCGCCACCGCCGACATCGCCGTGGGCGACCACGTCCACACCCAGAACCTGGCCGTGGGCGATCTCCACCAGCGGTACGAGATCGGCACCGACGTCCGCCCCGTGGACTTCTATCCGGCCGACCAGATGCGCCATTTCGACGGCTACCTTCGAGAAGACGGGCGGGTCGGCACGCGCAACTACGTCGCCATCATCTCGGGCGTCAATTGCTCGGCCAGCGTCAGCCAGTTCGTCAAGGACAAGTTCCGCGACGTGTCCAGGGACTACCCGAACATCGACGGTGTCCTCGCCGTCACGCACAAGTCGGGCTGCGGCACCGAGCTTTTCGGCGAGGACCACATGGCGCTCCAGCGTGTCCTCGCCGGCTATGCCAAGCATCCAAACGTCGCCGCCTACATCCTGATTGGCCTCGGCTGTGAGGTGAATCAGGCCGCGGTCATGGTGGACAAGCAGCGCATGGCCGCGCCCGGGCATCCCGAGCGCAGGCCCATGGTCATCAACATCCAGGAGGCGGGCGGTATCAAGAAGACCGTCGAGAAGGCGGCGATCGAGGTCGCCAAGCTCCTGCCCATGGCGAATGCCGCCACGCGCTCGAAGCAGCCGGTCTCCGAGATCACGCTGGCAACGAATTGCGGCGGCTCGGACAGCAACTCGGGCATCACGGCCAATCCCGCCCTCGGCTGGGCGGTAGACGAGCTCGTCCGCTACGGCGGCACGGGCGTGCTGGCGGAGACGCCCGAGATCTACGGCGCCGAGCACCTGCTGATCCGGCGGGCGGCCAGCGAGGCCGTCGCCAAGAAGCTCATCGACCGCTACAAGTGGTGGGAGTGGTATTGCCGCGGCATCGAGCGCATGGACAACAATCCCGCGCCCGGCAACAAGGCGGGCGGCATCACCACGGTCTTCGAGAAGAGCCTGGGCGGCGTCACCAAGGGCGGCACCACGCCGATGAACGACGTCTTTCTCTACGGCGAGCCCATCACCACGCGCGGCTTCGTCTTCATGGACACGCCGGGTCATGATCCCGTGTCCATCACGGGGCTGGTGGCGGGCGGCTGCAACCTCATCTGTTTCACCACGGGGCGCGGCTCCGTCTTCGGCTGCAAGCCCGTGCCGTCCATCAAGCTCGCGACCAACTCGCTCATGTACCGCCACATGCAGGAGGACATGGACATCAACTGCGGCGTGATCCTGGAAGGCACGCCGCTTCCTGTGGTCGGCAAGCAGATCTTCGAGGAGATCGTGGCCGTGGCTTCGGGCAAGCGCTCAAAGAGCGAGCTGTCCGGTGTCGGCGAAGAGGAGTTCGCTCCCTGGATCATCGGGCCGGTGATGTAGGGCGAGCCGCAGCCGCAGGCGAGGCGAGCGGACCTTAGAACCGGGCCCCAGGCGAGGCGAGCCAAAGTAACGTAGAGACCAGAAATCTCGCCGCGCCGCCAAGCCCCCGGTTATCATGATCGGCGAGCAGGCGGCGGACCTGATCCTGAAGATGCTGGCAGCCTAAGGGGGAGCTGATGGCGGGACGTCCGGGGATGTACCGCGGCGACCGGCGCCGAAAGGAAGATGCTCGCAAGGCCAAGCAGGAGGCCAAGAAAGCGCGCAAGGCCGAGCGGAAGGAGACCGGCGAGTCGGGCCCTGAGATGGGCGAGGCCGCCGAGGTCCTCGGTCAGGGTCAAATGGAGTGGGTCTGGTTCTCGCCGAGCAAGGGCCGTACCCTCACGACGTCCTCGGCTGAAGCTCCGAACGTTCCGGGTGTGGATGATTGGACCTTGGTGAGCGGGCCCCCGGCTCAGCAGTCCTAGCGACACCGCGATCCGTCCCCGTCATTTAAGACTGGCCGCCGCCCTGCCGGCGGTCAGTATTGGGTAAGCCCCTCACACCGTTGACGGTCCCAAAGGCCAAGGCCGTGGTGACCAGGTGCCCGCCAGGGCTTTAGATAAAAGTGGCGGGATTAGAAGCGGCGTTCCCGGCGCGCGCTGACGCGAGCGTAAGCGTAAGCCGCGCGACTGAGCGGCAGGATCCAGAAGAACGGCACCACGAGTGTTCCTACCACCATCCAGAACTCCTGCCTCAGGTACCACGGTGCCCGCGTCATTCGCCGCCTCCTCGCTTTTCTCGCTGTCGGTTGCGCGCTTCTGTATCCTGCACAGAGCAAGGCTGGTGCCAGCGGCTCCGATCGGTGTAAACGCGGAACTTCACAAGGCTGGAGCGTCTGTTCGCACCCTGACACTACTGGTTGCGACGAAAAAGGGGAGGGCGGGCGACGAAAGTAGGGGGACGGCGAATCAGGACTGGGTGACGGTGACGACGAGTCCTATGGCGGCCAGGATATTGCCCACGCGGACGCATTCGGACTCAGGGCCGACCTTCACGACGGACTTGCCTGTGTTGTGGACCTCCCAGGCGATCTCCCACCCGCGGTCTTCCGAGCAACCGATGGCCTTCACGAGCTGCTTCACCACGTCTTCGAACGTATGGCAGTCGCAGTTGTACAGGATGGTGATCCACGGCGGCGCCAGCGCGACTTCTTCGCCCTGTTCCGCTTCGACCTCGGGGGACGTCCCCGCGCCGGCCGTGGCGCGCGCGGCCAGGAACCCGGTCACCCCTTGACGTCCTTGAGGATCTCGCGGGCGATGAGGAACTTCATGATTTCGTCCGAGCCCGCGCCGATCCTCATGAGGCGGGCGTTACGGAAGATGGCCTGGATGGGGAAGTCCGTGGTGTAGCCGATCCCCCCCAGGACCTGCATGGCGTGGTCGACGATCTTCCACACGGACTCCGCCACGAAGAGCTTGGTCACCGCCGACTCGCGCTGTGCGGGGATGCCCGCCTCGACCATCTTGGCGGTGCGGTAGACGAGCTGGCGGGAGGCGTCCAACGCCGCGTACATCTCGGCCAGCTTGAAGGACACACCTTCGAACATGGCGATGGGCTGCTTGAACTGGATGCGCTTGGTGGAATACTCGGCGGCGATCTCGAGGGCCCGGCGCGCGGAGCCGAGCGCCGCCATGCAGTAGGTGACGCGCTCGGTGTCGAGCTCGTCCATCAGCACGTGGTAGCCGCCGTTCAGCGGTCCCAGCAGGCTGTCCCTCGGGATGTCCACATCCTTGAAGTCGATCCAGGCGTTGTCCATCCAGTCCGCCATGATGACCTCATCGAGCTGGCGCTGGATGGTCACGCCTGGGTGATCCATGGGAACGATGAAGGTGGACATGCCCTTGTGCGGGTGCGCGCCTTCCTCGGTGATGGCGAAGAGCGTGAGATAGTCCGCGAGCCCGCCGCCGGTGATGAAGCGCTTCTGGCCGTTGATGACCCAGCGGTCGCCCTTCAGCACGGCCTTGGTCTGCATGCGCGAAGTATCCGAGCCTATCTGGGGCTCGGTGATGGCGAGGGCGGCCAGCTCGTCGCCCCGGAGGCGCGCGGGGATGTGACGCTTCTTCTGCTCCGGCGTGCCGTAGCGGAGAATGGAGATGGTTCCGAGCGTGAGCGAGACCGATCGGATCGTGTCGCCCGGGTGCCCGGCCGCCGCCAGCTCCTCGTCGATGATGCACTCGGCCACCACGCCGCGCCCGTTGCCGCCGTACTCTTCGGGGAAGAGCGCCCCGGTGAGCCCCGCCTCGCCGAGCTGCTTGAGATAGGCCCTGGCGATGGCTCTGAGCTTCTCGCGGCGGGCTCGCCCCTCGTGGCTCGCCTTGATCTGCTTGACCTCCTGGTGGGCGGCTGCCGCGTTGGGGAGGACCTCGCGCTGGATGAAGGCGCGGCTCTGGTGCATGATCTCGCGCTCGGCCGGGGTGTAGAGGAAGGTCTGGCCGTCGGAGACGGACCAGCCGCCGGGCATCGTCATGTCGCCCATGCCGATGGCCCTGAAGCGATCGTCGCTCATTTGCCGATGACTCCTTCCGCCCGGAGCCGGGCGATGGTCTGGTTGCCGTAGCCCAGGATCTCGGTCAGGATCGTCTCGGTGTGCTCGCCGAGGGCAGGGGCGGGAGCGGGTGTGCGGATCTCGCCCTCAGTCCTGATCGGGCTCGCCACTTCGCGGATGCGGCCGAAGTGCGGGTGGTCGAGCTCGAGAATCATCTCGCGTGCGCGCACCTGCTCGTCCTCGAGCGCCTGCGCCACCGTGTTCACCGGCGCGCACGGCACGTGCCCGCGCAGGAGACCCAGCCATTCGGCGGTGGTCTTCTCCGCGAAGCGCGACATGAGAAGACCGACCAGCTCTGCCTTGTTGGCGAATCGCTCGGGAAAGCCGGCGAAGCGCGCGTCCGTGGCGAGCTCGGGCAGCTCGAGGCGCTCGACGAGCGCCTGCCAGAACTTGTCCTTGTTGCAGAAGACCACGATCCAGCCGTCC
>JBKPBU010000487.1:0-4156 GCA_046727015.1 Candidatus Methylomirabilota bacterium
GCCCCCGTCGAGCTCGATCAACGCGATGTGCAGCGGAGCCTTGAAGCCCTCGGGCGGCGAGTGGAGCGTGGTGAAGGACACGATCTCGCCGATCCCGGGCACGGTGGCGGGCTCCATGGCGACCGGGTGGTCGGGGCAGTAACGCGCGCCCGGCACCACGATGCGCTCGCAGCGAGGACAGCGCGAGGCCCCGATGGCCTGGACGATCACGACCGCGCCTCGAGGAGCGTCACCCAGTTGTTCGTGGCGAGCCCGCCGATTGACTGCGCGAGCGCCACGCGGGCCGAGACCTGGCGCCCTTCGGCCATGCCGCGAAGCTGCCAGCAGAGCTCGACGATCTGCGCGATGCCGGTGGCGGCCAGCGGGTGCCCGCGCGCCTTGAGGCCGCCGGAGGTATTCACGGGCAGCCGGCCGTCCAGCGCCGTCTCGCCGTCGAGCGTGGCGCGTCCGGCCTTGCCCGTCGGCATGAGCCCCGTGTCCTCGAGGGAGATCAGCTCGAAGGGTGAAAACGCGTCGTGGATCTCCGCCAGCTCGACGCGCTCGGGCCCGAAGCCTGCCATCCCGTATGCGACCTGCGCCGCGGCCTGGGTGGCAAGGAAAGAGGTCAGCTCGCTCCGGTAGCGGACGGCCATCGTGTCCGTTCCCTGCCCGATCCCGGCAATGCGGACGGGCGCCCGTTCGTCGGTAAGCACCAGGGCGGCCGCGCCGTCGGAAATCGGGCAGCAGTGGTAAAGCCTGAGCGGATCGGCCACGAGCCGGCTCTCCATCACGGCCTCGAGCGTCACCCGCTCTCGGAAGTGGGCCAATGGGTTCCGCGCGGCGTTGTCGTGGTTCTTGACCGATACCTGCGCCATCTCTCTGAGCGTGAGCCCACGGCTGTGCATGGCGGCCCGCGTGATGAGCCCCGCCAGCGCCGGCATGGTGGTGCCGTAGGTGCGCTCGTGAGGATCGATCGAGCGGCCGATGATCTCGGACACGCGCGGGGTGGGCAGGTGGCTCATCTTCTCGCCGCCCACCACGAGCACGGAGCGGTGCAACCCTGCTCCGATGGCGGCGAAGCCCGCGTAGACTGCGGCCACCCCGGACGAGGTCGCCGTCTCGACGCGCACGGACGGCACCTGGGCCAAGCCGAAATGGGTACCGATCAGCGAGCCGTAGTTGCCCGCCCCCGTGAACTCCTCGGGGTTCATGGCCGCGACCACGAGCGCGTCGGGGCGCTCGAGCCCTGCGTCGCGCAGCGCGGCCAGGCCGGCCTCGGCGATGAGGTCGGGCAGGGACTCGTCGCGTCGGCCGAAGCGGGTCATCCCCACCCCGGCTATCCAGACGTCGCTCACCCGTTCATTTCAAACCGCGGCCTCCCATGTGTCAATGTCTTTGGGAGGGCACGATCGGCCCGCCGCCGACTCCATGCGCACCGTTTGCGCTGTTGGTGCCGTTGCCGCCGCTCTCCCCGCTTGCCCGGCGCCAGGGCCCCGGCGGCGGCGGGATGTGGACCTCGAACTCGCGCATGAGCCGGAGGAGGTAGGTCCGCTGGAGCCCGAGCGCCCGTGCCGCCCGCGTGCGATTGCCGCCCGACTGGGTCAGGGTCGCCTCGATGAGCCGCCGTTTGAAGTCGCTGACGGCGCCGTGGAACCCCACGGTCGGCCGGGCTTCAGCGGGTGCGATGGGAGCCGGCGGCACGTTGGCCATGGTGAGCATTCCGGGCAAGGCCTGTGCCACGAAGCGCCGAGCAAGAAATCAGCGGGATGCGCCGCAGGAGTCCTCGCCGCTGCCGCCGGATGTGTGCAGATGGGCCTCTCACACTGCAGCGGCCGCCATGCAGAGTCGGCGCACAAAAAAAGCGGGGGCCAGTTGCCGGGCCCCCGCCGGGATTGCGAAACTCGAGGAGTGTCGCTAGGTCTTGGTCGCCGGCTTGACGCCGGGGTTGTCCTTGAAAAACTGCTTGTTCAGCTCGATGTAGTTCTTCCAGTCGGCAGGCGTCTCATCTTCGGCGAAAATTGCCTTGACGGGGCACACCGGCTCGCAGGCGCCGCAGTCGATGCACTCATCCGGGTGGATGTAGAGCATGGTCTCGCCCTCGTAGATGCAGTCTACGGGGCAGACCTCGACGCAGGCCTTGTCTTTGACGTTGATGCACGGTTCCGCGATGATGTACGCCATTCCTGCCTCCCTGTGAACCGCACTCTTTGCCCCTTCGGTGACGCTGCCGGGGCGCCAAAACCCTCGTATTTGTATCAACCTGCCCGGAAAGTGTCAAGCCGTTTGGCGCCCCGCTCAGAGGGTGCGAAGCTTGGGATCCAGCGCGTCCCGGAGCGAGTCACCGAAGAGGTTGAAGGCGAAGACCGCTAGGCTGATGGCGAGCCCTGGGAAGATGGCCATCCAGGGTGCCGACTCGGCGAAGTCCACGGCGGCGCCGCGCAGCATGAGCCCCCAGGCCGCCGTCGGCTCCTGGACACCGAGGCCCAGGAAAGACAGCGACGACTCCAGCAGGATCGCTTGGCCGAGGAACGCGGTCAGCATGATGAGGTACGGCGCCATGACGTTGGGCAGCATGTGCCGCAGGATGATCCGCGCATTCCCGAACCCCGCCGCGCGCGCGGCGTCCACGTAGGGCATCTCGCGGATGCTGAGGGCGGTCGACCGGATGACCAGCGCGCAGCGGGGGATCATGGGGATGGTGATGGCCACGATGAGGTTCGGCAGCGAGTTGCCGAGGATCGCCACCATGGCCAGGGCCAGGATGATCAACGGGAAGGCGATGAAGATGTCCATCAAGCGCTGGAGGTACAGGTCCACCCGGCCCCCGAAGAACGCGCTGCCCACGCCCAGGATGGCGCCGAGGGTCGCGCCGATCACGGCCGCGCCGAAGCCGACCATGAGAGCCGTGCGCGATCCGTAGATGAGCCGCGACAGCACGTCGCGGCCGAACGCGTCCGTGCCGAGCCAATGAGCGGCGTTGGGCCGGGAAAGCATCGCCCCGAAGTCGACGGCCACGGGATTGTACGGAGCGATCACATTGGCCGACAGCGCCATCACGATGAGGAAGACGACGACCACCGCGCCCGCGGCGCCCAGCGGGCGACGCCGGGCGAAGTCCAGGGTGGTCCCCCACCAGCCACCCCGGGCGACCTCGGCGGCGGCGATCTCGACGGCGTTGAACGGAACGTTGATCGCCATACGCTACCGGTACCGGATCCGCGGGTCGAGCCAGCCGTACATGATATCCATGAGGAAGTTGACGATGATGAAGACCGAGGCGACGAGGAGCACCAGCGCCTGCGTCAGCGTGTAGTCCCGGTGGGCGACGGCCTGCACGAAGAGGAGCCCGAGCCCGTTCAGGTTGAACACCTGCTCGGTAACCACCAGGCCGCCCATCAGGAACGCGAACTCGATGCAGGCCACCGTCATCACCGGCAGCATCGCGTTCTTGATCGCGTGCCGCTTGAGGATGAGCGTCTCGACCAGTCCCTTGGCGCGGGCCGTGCGGATGTAGTCCTCACGCAGCACCTCGAGCATTGCCGAGCGCGTCATGCGCGTCACCACTGCCGAGAGCCGGTATCCCACGGCCAGAGCCGGCCAGATGAGCTGAAGCATGTTCTGCCAGGGATTGACCCAGAAGGGCGTGTAGACCATGGGCGGCAGCCAGTGGAACACCACGAGCAGCACGAGGATCATCATGATGCCCAGCCAGAAAGACGGCGTGGCGATGCCGGCGATCGACACGATGCGCGCGACGTAGTCTATCCACGAATCCTGCTTGAGCGCGGAGGCGACTCCGAGCGGGATCGCCAGCGCCACGCCGATCGCCGTCGCCATGATGGCGAGCTGCAGCGACAGCGCGAAGCGCAGCTTGATCTCCTCGCCGATCGACGCGCCCGTCCACATCGAGGTGCCGAAGTCGAAGCGCACGACGCCCAACATCCAGGTTCCGAACTGTTTCCACAGCGGCTGGTCCAGGCCGAAGCGCGCCCGCTCGCTCTTGAGGAGCTCCTCCGACACGGCGCCGCTGTCGCCGGCCAGGCGGAGCTCGACGATGTCACCCGGCACGATACGCATGAGGACGAAGATCAGCACCGCGACGCCCAGGAGCGTCGGGAACATCAAGAGGAAGCGCTTGATCATGTACTTCCACATGGCTTCTAGGGCCCGCCCCCTT
>JBKPBU010000488.1:0-4182 GCA_046727015.1 Candidatus Methylomirabilota bacterium
GGCCACCGCCGGGCGAATCGAGGGGCGCGGCGCGGAGGCGCGCTGGAGCCTGGCCGAGTTGAGGCCCGGCACCTTTGCCGCGACCGTCACCGCCGGCGACGGCGAGAGCACATCGAGCGAGTGCCTGGTGCGGGTCACCGTCAGACGGGATGCCGGTGGGCGGGGCCTCTCGCGCGAGACGGGTCAGTCATTCCTGCCGCCCGGCCAGTCCGAGGCAGCCGGCTACGGACTCTACAGCTATTTCCTGCTGGGCGCCCCGCCGAGCGAGTCGAGCCGTGACCGCTATCTCAAGGCGATCGACGCCTACCTGACCCTGGTCCCGGACGTCGCCGATCTCGAGCAGTACGTGCCCCGCCGCGAGCTCAACATTTTCTACATGCCCGTGCGGAGCGTGCCGCCTCCGCCCGTCACGGCCCAGTGGGTGCTCGACAACTACGACTATGCGCGCGCGCGCAGCTTGCTCAGAGCCCTGCCCGGTCCCAACCGCGATGGGCCGTACATTCTGGCCGCGTTCAAGCCGCCGGGCGGCGCGAACGGCAGCGCCGGCGGCCAATATCTTTTCCAGGACCTCTCCAGTGTCCCGCCCCACCTGGCCGCCTCGTGGGTCAGGGAGTTCCTGAATCAGGCGGCACAGGAGCGTTTCTGGGAGGAGAAGACGGCGGTGCAGGTGGCGCAACGGCTGCGCGTGACGGTCGGCGTCATGGGCGCCGGCCTCCCGGAGGTTCGGAAGTCCCTGGACAGCTGGATCACCTGGGTCAAATGACAATCGTGACGAGACCCGATACCTCGGGCGAGGACCATTGACGGGGCAGGCCCGGCGTGCCACGATCACCGTATGCACAGGTCCGCGCGTTTCAGCTTCCAGCAGAACTGGTGGTGGCCGCCGAACTAGGCGGCTCCACGTGAACTAGTCCCAGCGTTATCCATTCACGAGCCGCCTCCCCCGGGCGGCTTCGTCGTCTCGCGAGACCGCCGCCCGCCGGAGGCTGGAGGAATCATGAGACGGACCATCCTGACGGGCGACAGACCCACCGGACCTCTCCACCTCGGGCACTATGCGGGATCCCTGGCCACCCGCGTCGAGCTCCAGCACTCGCACGACACCTACGTCCTGATTGCCGATCTCCAGGCTTTGACGGACCATGCCGACCGGCCCGAAGAGATCCGGCACAACGTCATCGAAGTCGCGCTGGACTATCTCGCCGTGGGCATCGATCCGGCCGTCAGCGCCATCGTCGTCCAGTCCGGAGTCCCCGAGCTGGCGGAGCTGACCGGCTATTTCCTGAACCTCGTGACGGTCGCGCGGCTCGAGCGGAATCCCACCGTCAAGGAGGAGATCAGGCAAAAGGGCTTCGGCGGCGACATCCCGGCGGGGTTCCTCGTCTACCCCGTGAGCCAGGCCGCCGACATCACTGCCTTCAGGGCGCACCTCGTGCCCGTCGGCGCGGACCAACTGCCAATGATCGAGCAGACGGTCGAGATCGTGCGTCGCTTCAACCGCCTCTACGGCTCGATCCTCGTCGAGCCAGAGGCGGTGGTGCCGAGGATCTCGCGCCTGCCCGGCACTGACGGTCGCGCGAAGATGAGCAAGTCTCTCGGCAACGCCATCTATCTCTCCGACCTTCCCGACGTCGTGACCGAGAAGGTCATGCGCATGTACACGGACCCCCGACACGCGCGGGTCGAGGATCCGGGGCAAGTCGAAGGCAACGTCGTCTTCACCTACCTGGACGCCTTCGACGAAGACCGGCCGGCGCTGGAAGCTCTCAAGGAGAGATACAGGGCCGGCGGACTGGGCGACGTGGCGCTCAAGCATCACTTGATCGACGTGCTCCACCGCCTGCTCGCGCCGATCCGTGCGCGGCGCCAGGATCTCGCTCGCGATCCAGAGCACGTGATGCAGATCCTGGCAGAGGGAACACGCCGGGGCCGGGCCGTCGCGGCGGAGACGCTTGCCAGGGCGCGACGCGCCATGCACCTCGACTACGAGGCGGTCCCGTGACCTCCAGAAGCCGCTTGACACGAGAGGGCGCCCTGTCTCAGAGTGGGCGCCACTTCCGACCGGAAGTACTCGTCACGCAAGGCACTAACAAGAAGGGGTGGCCATGGACGCCCACACACCCTCGAAGCCGTCTCTGAGCCGACGCGACCTCCTCAAATGGGGCGGCGCCGGCCTGGCCGCCGCCGCCTCGGCGCCGGCGATCTGGACTCCGGCTCGCGCGCAGGCACCCAAGCGAGGCGGCACGCTGTCGCTCAGGCTTTGGGATCCGCCGCACTGGGACCCGCATCTGACGATTTCGTACAAGACGCACATCGCGTACTCCTTCACCCACAGCCGCCTCCTCAGGCACAAGGTGGGTCCGGCCATCCAGCCCGGCACCTTTCCGATCGAGGGCGACCTGGCCGAGTCGTGGACCCAGCCCAACGAGACCACGTACATCTTCAAGCTTCGCAAGGGCGTGCGCTGGCAGAACAAGCCGCCGGTCAACGGGCGCGAGCTGACGGCGGAAGACGTCGTCTACAGCGTGGAGCGCTTCAAGACGGTCACGGGCAATGCCAACGCGTACATGCTGTCCTCCGTGGAAAAGGTCGAGGCGACGGACAAGCACACGGTCAAGTTCACGCTCAAGGAGCCCTACGTCTGGTTCCTCGACATGCTCGCCAATTCCCATGCCGTCGCCATCATCGCGAAGGAGTGCGTGGACAAGTTCGGCGACCTCAAAAAGCCCGAGAGCGTCGTGGGCAGCGGTCCCTGGATGCTCGAGAACTACCGGCCCAATGTCGGCTATACCTACGTGCGAAACCCGACCTTCCACGTGGCGGGGCAGCCGTACATCGACAAGGTCGAGGTCGGCGTGGACGAGGACAATGCCTCGCGCATGGCCGCCTTCATCGCGGGCAAGTACGACCTCGGCTGGGAGTACCAGGGCGTGATCAACCGCGTCGACTGGGTCCAGATCAAGGACACGCTCAAGCAGAAGCGGCCCCGGCTCCAGACGGCCGAGTATCCCAATGCCGTCATGACCCACATTTCGATGCGCGCCGACAAGCCGCCCTTCAGCGACGTGCGGGTGCGGCGGGCCATGTCGCTCGCCATTCACCGTCAAGGGATCGTCGACGCCGTTTTCGAGGGAGCGGGCGTATTCAATCCGCCGGTGCCGGCCGCCATCAAGGACTGGTCGGTGCCGATGAGCCAGCTGGGAGAGGGCGCTCGCTGGTACAAGTACGACCTGGCCCAGGCCAAGAAGCTCATGGCCGAAGCCGGGTATCCCAACGGCTTTCAGGCGACTATGGACTTCACTACCTATGGCTCTACGGTCCTGGTCGACATCTGCCAGCTCGTCCTCAAGCACCTCAAGGACATCGGCATCGACGCCAAGCTCAACCAAAAGGAATACGGCGCTTACATCAGCACGAGCTTCTACGGCAAGTTCGACTCCATGTGTCTGGGTCCGCAGACAGGCTTCCAGGAGCCGGACAACTTCCTCTACGGCCAGTACTACCCGGGCGAGCTCAAGAACCAGAGCCACATCAACGACCCTATCGTGGCCGACATGCTGGTCCGCCAGCGCCGCACGCACGACGTCGCCAAGCGGCGCGAGGTGATCTACAGCATCCAGCGCCACCTGGCGAACCAGCAGTACTACGTGCAACTGGCGTCTGCGATACAGATCGCAGTCTGGGACGCAGCGGTGAAGAACTACGCCACCAACGTCAGCTACGACTACGGCGGGCGCCTCCAGGCCGCCTGGCTGGACCGCTAGCGCATGCGCGAAGGGCTCAGCCGGCGAGCCCTGCTCAAGGCGGGCGGCGCCGTGGCCGCCGCGGCCGTCGGCCCGCAGCTGGGGCTCCGCGACGCGCGGGCCCAGGCGCCGAAGCGCGGCGGCACGATCTCGCTCCGCCTGTGGGACCCGCCGCACTTCGACCCGCACCTGACGATCTCGTACAAGACCAACATCCTCTACACCTTCACCCACAGCCGGCTCTTGAAGTACAAGGCCGGGCCGGCGGTGCAGCCGGGAACGTTCACGCTCGAGGGCGACCTGGCCGAGTCCTGGTCCCAGCCCAACGAGACCACCTACATCTTCAAGCTTCGCAAGGGCGTCCGCTGGCACGCCAAGCCGCCCGTGAATGGGCGCGAGCTGACCGCCGACGACGTCAAGTACACCTTCGACCGCTTCG
>JBKPBU010000489.1:0-1307 GCA_046727015.1 Candidatus Methylomirabilota bacterium
CGCGGGAAGACCGCGCTCACGAACCTGCCCGCAGCCTCGCGCTCCAGCGTGCTGAAGGCCGCGGGCGCCACCACGAAGGCGAAGAAGCCCATGGCGCCCAGCCACAGCGCGACCGCGACCGCCGTGAGCTGCTTCACCGCCGGGCACTCCCGTCAAGGAAGCGGGTCTGCCAAGGCTCCGAACGCGCGATCTTCGGCATGCGCCCTCTACAGTAGCGGCCCGGACAGGCCAGTTCAAGTTGACACGGGGAGTTTCGGCTCCTAGCATCGAGAGCATGCGCGCGCTCCTGTCCGCCTTGCTCCTCGTCGCCGCGGCCCTGCCCGCGTGGGCGGAGTCGCCGCCCGTCGCCGAGCTCCGCTACTGGGAGACGCGCTACCACGAAAACACTCAGAAGATCGACGAGCTCCGGGCCGCCCTCGAACAGGCGGCGCAGAAGAACCCCGACCTCGAGACGCTCCTGGCCCTCTCGCAGGTCTGCTTCATGTACGGCGACGTGCGGGCGAAGACACCGGAGGAGAAGATGGAGGCCTATGATCGCGGCCGGCAGATCGCCAAGCGCGCCGTCGAGCTGGCCCCGAAGAGCGCCCCGGCGCAGTTCTGGTACGGCACCAACACGGGCCGCTGGGGACAAACCAAGGGCGTGATGCGCTCGCTCTTCCTTCTGCCCACCGTCAAGGGCGCGATGGAGACCGCGCTCCATCTCGATCCCTCCTATGCTCCGGCCTACGCCCTGGGCGGCAGCATCTACTACGCGGTGCCGGAATTCGCCGGCGGCGACCTCGATCGCTCCGAGGCCCTGTTCCGCAAGGGGCTCGAGCTCGACCCGCATTACACCAACATGCGCGTTGGCCTCGCCCGGACCCTGTCGAAGAAAGGTCGAACGGCCGACGCCCGACGCGAGGCCATGGCCGTGCTGGACGAGACGGCGCCGAGCAATCGGGCCGATTGGATCGTCAAGGACGTTCCGCTGGCCAAGGCCATCCTCGACCAGACCAAGGGGCGCCCCTGAGGCGCAGCCGGCCGCGGCTCCAGATCGGCCGCGTCATCCGGGTCCTGGGGCGCCGCGCGCCGAGCTGGCGCACGACCTCGCTGGCTGAGGTGGCGGCCCAGCGGCGCGATCCCTTCCGAGTGCTGATCGCCTGCCTGCTGTCGCTGCGCACCAAGGACGAGACGACGGGCCCGGCGGCCGCGCGCCTCTTCGCCCTCGCCGACACGCCCGAGGCCATGCTTCGGCTGACGCCGAAGCAGATCGAGCGCGCCATCTTTCCCGTCGGCTTCTACCGGACCAAGGCGCGGGTCATCCTCGG
>JBKPBU010000490.1:0-2482 GCA_046727015.1 Candidatus Methylomirabilota bacterium
GGCACGCTGAGCTCCGGCACCGGGATGCCCGCCCGCTCGTTGCCGTCGCCGTCCACCGCGCTCACGCGCGTGCCGTAGGCGGGGCCCGGTCGCGGCGGCAACGTCGAGAAGTCCTGGCGTCGCGCCCGCACGTTGTGGCCGGGATAGCGCGCGCCGGGGATCCGCGCGAACACCGGCGCGAGCTCCGCGGGATCGACGGCGGTGCCGTCATCTCGTCGCGGGTGCCGGCTGGCAGGGGGCGGCACACCCTCGGTGACCCAGCGGTCGAGGTTCACGAGCGCCGCGCGCAGCAGCCGGCCGTAGTTGACGACGCCCCGCACGTGCTGCGCCCGCTCCAGCCATCCGCGCGGATCCGCCGCGACGGCCTGCGCGTCGGCGGGCGGCCATATGCCCGTGCCGTGCTCGGTGCCGGTCCAGTGGTACACGCGCACGTCGGGGCCATGCTCGACATCGCGAGCACCCGCGGGATCCGTGTGGATCAGCGAGGCATCGCCGCGGTGGTACTCGAACGAGGTGTTGGTGTAGAAGGCCTTGAGGCCGCCGCGCGGCTCCACCTGGAACGGCAGGAAGTGGTCCATCATGTCCGGCCGGTCCTTCGAGTTCTGGCCGAAGCGGTCGTTGAATTCGCCGAGCATGGCGCCGGCCACGTTGGCGATGATGCCGTCGAGCGCGCGCCGCCCACTCTCGTCGGCATTGAGATCGTGATGGACCATCGTGCGAAGGAGCCGCCCCGTCTGCGAGCGGCCGTAGGCATAGGCGTGGCGGAGCGCGCCCGGCGCGGGGTTGCCCTCCGCCGCGCCGCCGTGCTTGAGCCACGCGGCGCAGTCGCGGAGCGCTGCCATGCCGAGACCCAGCACGGGGGCGCCGACGGCCGTGTACGCGATCTGGTAGATCCGGCCCTTCGCGAAGCCGCCCTCGAGATAGATGTGGCGGGCGTCGGGGATGATGCGCTCGCCGTCTACTCGGGCAAAGCGCCAGCGGCTCCGCGGGATCACCTCCGCCGGACCGTCGGGTTGATCGCGCACGACGAGGACCGCCTCACGCTCGGCCAGGTCCGCCGCTTCGTAGGCGGCGTGGCCGCGATCGGAGAGCAGGAAGTCGGCCACGTCCACCGGTGCCTGGAGCTGCACGTACACGCGCCCCGTGAGCCGCCGGCCATCGGGGCCCAGGGCCTCCGGCGCCTCGAGCCGCAGCAAGCCGGGCACGCCGGGCGGCAGGTCGCATTGCCAGCCGCACGAGACGACGACCCAGCCGCGCCGCATCAGCCAGCCATCGCCGGCGTCGATGGGCGGATGCGGATCGCTGCCAGGCCCGAAGGTCGGCCGCGTCGCATGATTGAAATTCGGAACTGATACCGTATTGCCGCGATTCACGACGTCGACGAGGAGGCGCCCACTCGTCCGCTCCCTGTCCACGGGCAGCAGGATGGACACGTCCGCCGCGAAGGCCACCCGGCCGGCCGCGTCGCGCGGCGCCAGCTCGACGTCGGAGATGGCGCGATTCGCCGCGTGGCGCGGGTCGATCGAGAGGTGGATCCTGCCCAGCAGCTCCTCGTAGCGGCCCGCATCGCCGAAGGCGCGCCCCCCGGCAAGGGGCCGCCGCAGCGTCTCCTCGAAGCGCGTCACAGGCATCGGATCTCCTCGTGGCCGGCAGGCTTTCGCCGACGCTTGGCGGAGTGTAGCAGGACGTGGCGGGTGGCGGAAGGTGCACGGTATAATCGCCCGACGAAGGGGGGTGAGCACATGGCCAAAGGCAAGGGCATGCGGAAGGAAAAAAAGAAACCGAAGAAGAAGTAGCCCCGGATGGCCCGATCGCTTCTCCTCAGCTGCGAGGCAGTCAGCAAGGCCTACGGGACCCGGTCGCTCTTCGAAGAGCTGTCGTTCGGGCTCTTCGAAGGCGACCAGGTCGGTCTCGTGGGTCCGAACGGCTCAGGCAAGTCCACCCTCCTCAAGATCCTGGCGGGGCTCGAGACACCCGACGGCGGCACCCGCTCGGTCCGCGGCGGCATTCGAGTCGGCTACGTCCCCCAGGATCCGGTCCTTCCTTCCGGCGTGATCGTCGAAGAGGTCATCGCCGGCGCCCTCGCCGGCTTGGACGAGGGTGAGCGGGCGGGCGGGATCGCCCGCGCCCTGGGCCGCGCCGGCTTCGCCGACGGGCGCGCGGAAGTTGACACGCTCTCGGGCGGCTGGAAGAAGCGGCTGGCGATCGCGCACGCGCTGGCCGCCGGGCCCGACGTGCTGCTGATGGACGAACCCACCAACCATCTCGACGTGGAAGGCATCCTGTGGCTCGAGGGACTGCTCGCGGAACGGGTGCGCGCCGTCATCGTCGTCAGCCACGACCGGTACTTCCTCGAGCACGTGGCTACGCGCATGCTGGAGCTGAACCGCGCCTATCCGGCCGGTCTCTTCCAGACCGACGGCCGGTACAGCGACTTCCTCGCCCGCCGCGACGAGTTCCTGCGCGGACAGGCCGCCTACGA
>JBKPBU010000491.1:0-2325 GCA_046727015.1 Candidatus Methylomirabilota bacterium
GCGGAGCTCTCGTCCCTCGACGACGCGCATGCCCATCTCTTTGGCGAGCGGCCAGCGGAGCTGCTCCTGGGCCTGGCCCTGCTCGCCCTTGCCCGAGATCGGGTAGAGCGTGCCTGTCGTCATGTGCTCGACGTCCACGCCTGTGAGGTCCCGGAGCTCCCGCGCGACGTCGGGATAGCGCCGCCAGCTGTCGAGCGCGAGCTTTTGGTAGGGATCCGAGCGCCGGGTCTGGCCGACGGGAGCGAGGATGCCGGCGGCGGCGCTCGAGGCTTCGGCCCCGGGCGTCGCGCGCTCGAGGAGCGTCACGCGGCATCCAGCTTTCGCCAGCTCATAGGCCGTCGCGCAGCCGATGATGCCGCCCCCGATGACGATGACCGAGCGCGACATCAGCCCCTGCCCAACGCGTCGAGGAATGCCTTGACCGCGTCGCCGGGACGCTCTGCCCCGAGCACCGCACCGATCGCCGCTACACCCGACGCGCCCGCTCTCTGCAGCTCGGCGACACGCGCCGGCGTCACGCCGCCGATCGCGAAGACGGGCAACCGGACTGCGGAAGCCACGCGCTCCAGGGCCGCCAGGCCTTGAGGCGGGCCGTAGCGCCGCTTGGACGGCGTGTCGTAGATCGGGCCGAAGAAGAGGAAGTCGGCGCCCTCGGGCTCGGCGGCGCGCGCGTCCGCGACCGAGTGGACCGAGGCGCCGATCAGGAAGCCAGGCGGGGCGATGGCCCGGAGCGATGAGATCGGCAGCGAAGTGCCGGTCCGGTGGACGCCGTCGGCGCCCACGGCCAGGGCCACATCGGCGCGGTCATTGACGAGGAGCCTGGCCCCATGCCTGCTCGTCGATTCCCGCACCTTCCGGGCCAACGCGAGGAGATCGCGCGGACCCAAGTTCTTCTCCCGAAGCTGGACGGCTTTCAACCCGGCCGCGAGGCACTCCTCGACGGCCTCCTCGAGCGCCCCTGTCACCACACCGCGATCGGTGACGAGGCAGAGCGTAAACCCTAGCTGGTCGACCAATCCGGCACGCCCTCGATGGGAGAAGAGGCCGTGGCGTAGAGCTTCTTCTGGATGCGACCCGCCTTGAAGGCGAGGCGCCCGGCCTCGATGGCCAGCTTCATGGCCGTGGCCATGGCGACAGGATCCTTGGCGCCCGCGATGGCGGTGTTCATGAGCACGCCATCGCAGCCGAGCTCCATCGCGATCGCGGCGTCCGAAGCCGTGCCGACTCCCGCGTCGACGATCACCGGCACGGTCACCGTCTCGAGGATGATCTTGATGTTGTACGGATTGCGTATGCCCAGGCCGGAGCCGATGGGCGCGCCGAGCGGCATCACCGCCGCCGCTCCCGCGTCCTCCAGCTTCTTGGCGAGGACCGGGTCGTCGTTGGTGTACGGCAGCACGCTGAAGCCTTCGCGGGCCAGCGTGCGCGTCGCCTCGAGCAGGCCTTCGACGTCGGGGAAGAGCGTGCGAGAGTCGCCGATGACCTCGACCTTGACGAGCGTCCCCAGGCCGGCTTCGCGCGCGAGATAGCAGGTGCGCACGGCTTCGTCGGCCGTGTAGCAGCCGGCCGTGTTCGGCAGGAGCGTGTACTTCTTGGTGTCGATGAAGTCGAGCAGCGACTCACCCTGGCCCGGCAGGTTCACGCGCCTGACGGCCACGGTCACGATCTGGGCGCCCGAGGCCTCGATGGCCTCGCGCATGTTCTCGAAGGACGGGTACTTGCCCGTCCCGACGATGAGCCGCGACGTGTACTCCTTGCCACCGAGCCATAGCGACGTGTCATACATGGCGTTGCCTCCTTGACTAGCCGCCGCGCATTGGGACTAACCACCGCCCATGGGCCGGACGACTTCCACCTTGTCTCCGTCCTTGAGGCGCGTATCGGCGTACTGAGCCTTGGGCGTGATCTCGCGGTTGATCGCGACAGCCGTGTACTCGCGCTTCACCTTGAGATGGTCGAGCAGCCCGTCCACGCTGACGCCCTCGGGCAGCTCCACCGGCTTGCCGTTTACGCTCACGACCATAAAAAAACCGCACCTCATCGGGTGCGGGAGAAAGACACTCGGGTGCCGCGGATCGCTTTCCCTTCGCTGGAATTACCCAGTGCAGGTTCGAGGGGTCCCGGGCCGCACCCGGTTCTCAGGAGACCTCCCCCAGCGCCGCAGTCCGGATTATACCCCAGCGTCCAACTGGGTGACGAGGCCGGCTGGATCGGTTACGGGCAGCTGGCACACGTAGCGCCGGCACACGTAGGCGGTGGGCTTGCCGTTAACCGCCGGGCGGTCGCCGAGAAGCGGCAGTCCCATCCCCGCGGGCGAGCCTGCGG
>JBKPBU010000492.1:0-1956 GCA_046727015.1 Candidatus Methylomirabilota bacterium
CTTCGGCTCCTGGGCGGTGGCGAGCGTGGTAATGGTGCCCCCGAAGCCCTCGTGGCGCGCCGCCATGAGCACGTTCCACGCAAACGGGTAGATCGACGCGCCGCTCACGACACCCACGCGCTCGAGGTCCTGGTCCATCGACGCGACAACCTTCAAATCGACGCAGATGACCAGCACCACCGGGGCCTTGGCAATCGGCTCGGTCAGGTGCCTTGGCGGAGGAGTGCGCTCGATGGTGGCGGCGTCGACGCCGGGCGGGTCGATGGTGTTCCACGGGCTCTCCCCGTTCGCCACCTGCGCCGCGTAGCGCTTGGCGGCGAAGCCGCTGAGATCGGCCAGCGCGCGCTTCGTGGCGGGGTCGCGGACCACGATGACGCGCCAGCCCTGGCGATTGCCGCCGCTGGAAGCGAAGCGCGCGTGGTCGAAGATCGTGCGGAGCACTTCGTCGGGCAAAGGGTCTCCGGTGAACTCGCGCGCGGAAAAAGTCCGTCGCATCACGTCGAAGAGCTCCATCACTTTCCTCCAGCCGCGCGTTCGGGCGAATGGGAGAGGGGCGCCGTCATGGCGCTGATCCTGCCAGATCGGTGGAGATCGGTCAAACCCGCGATCGGGCCGGCAGAGATGGCTTGACGACGTACCGCGGCGTGTGCCAAATAGGACCACCTCGATGACACCGAAAGAGCTCCGCGGCGCGCTGCGCCGGCAATTGAATCCGCGACGCGCGACCTGGCAGAAGCCGGCCGTCCTCGTGCGGGCGCTCGGGTTGCGCCGTGGGCAGGTGGTGGCGGAGATCGGCTCGGGCCCGGGCTACTTCACGCCGCGGCTGGCGCGCGCCGTTGGTCCGCGGGGCCACGTCTACGCGGTCGATCCCGAGGCAGCCGTGCTGGACGTGCTGCGCCGGCGGCTGGCGCGCAGCGGCGCGCGGAACGTCACCCCCGTGCTGGGCCGCGACGACGACCCGCTATTGCCGCGTGGCCGCTGTGACGTGGCGGTGCTCATCAACGCCTACCACCACATGCACGGGCGCGTCGCCTTCCTGCGGCGGCTGGTCGCGGAGCTGCCGCGGCACGCTCGCGTCGTGAACGTCGACTGGGACGAGAAGACGGAGTTCGGCCCGCCGCCGGGACGGCGCGTCTCGCGCGCGCGCTTCCTGCGGGACGCGCGGCGGGCAGGGCTAAGGCTGGTGGCCGATCGAAGGATCCTTCCGCACCAGTACTTCCTCGACCTGCGCCGCGCCCGCTGACGAAGGTACGCGCGCTATCCCTGCCGCTGGCCGGGCCCGCGTGACGGGCCGGCCGCGGCCCCCGGCTGAGGAGCATGCGCGGAACGCTGCTCCTCAGCGCGGGGAGGTCTGTTCTCGACCCGACCCGGATACAGCCGGTTCGCTGGCTCACCCGGGAGCGGACGCGGCGAGGGAGGCGCCGGCTCGACTCGCTGTGGCGCCGGCGCGGGGCTTGGAGCCGGTGCTGGAGCCGGGGCCGGCGCCGCCGGGCGGCTACCGCTCAGCGGCTGCGGCAGGGGCTGGGCAGCGGCCCGACGCTCGATAGGCTGCGCGGGCTGACCACCGCGTCCGGGCTCGCGAGGAACCGGTGACGTCGCGTCGGAGCGCCGCTCCATCTGACGCTCGGCAGGCTGACGCTCGGCAGGCTGGCGCTCGGCGGGCTGTACGGGCTGACCGCCGCGCCCGATCTCGCGAGGAACCGGTGGCGTCGCCTCGGGGCGCGGTTCCGCCTGATGCGTGACTGCAGGCGCCGCTTCAGGGCGTTGAGTCGTCTCGAGGCCTGGTGGCTGAGCCGGGCGCGGGCGCTCGAGCGGGCTCGTGCCGAAGGTCGGCCGAGCCGGTACGGGCACGGCCTCTGACCGCCTGGGCGCGGGCACGATCCGCGGCGCCGGAGCGGTCGCAACCGGCGTGCTCGGGCTGACGGCCGGCGCGGGCGAACGGGTCTCGCCGCGGGG
>JBKPBU010000493.1:0-3960 GCA_046727015.1 Candidatus Methylomirabilota bacterium
CGAAGACGACGGCACCATCGGCGGCATAGGAGCGGCTCGAGAGCGCGGCGCCCAGGTCGACCAAGCGCACCCACAATCCGTCCCTGATCCGGAAGCGCATCCGGCGCGGCTCGGCGAGGAGGAAAAGGAGCGAGTGGTCGAACGCCGCGTGCAGGCGCTCCGGCGGCTGGATCCGCGAGAAGCGCTGGACGTGCTCCTCCTTCGGCGTAGCGCCGAAATAGTGGAAGATCGGCGTCAGCCCGGCGAGCTGCTCCTCCGGGCGGCAGGGCGCACTTCGAGGGCCATCGACGGCTTATTTTGCCTTCAACGCCACGTCTTCGTAGGGCCCCGAGTAGGCGAACCCGGGAATGAGGCCGAGACCCGACTCCTGGACGCGCGACCCCACGCCGTTCAGGAAAGCCAGCTCCCAGATGGGCGCGTACATCGCTTTGTCCTGGACGACGAGCTGCTGCATCTTGTGCAGGATGGCCTCGCGACGCTTGCGGTCCAGCTCGGTTGCCTGCTCCTGGAAGAGGCCGTCGAGGTCCGGGTAGCTGCCGTAGACGTAGACCCCGCCGGTGACGACGAAGGCTTCGAGCCGCGTGGCGGCGTTGCCGAAAGCTCCGCTCGCCCCCTGGATGATGTTCTTGAGCTTCTTCTCCGAATACGCGGCGAAGAAAGCCGCACGCTCGAGCGGCCGGAGTCTCGTGCGAATGCCTACGGCCTGAAGATTGTTGGTGATGGCTTCGGCCAGATTGGAGTAGGAGGAGTCGCAGGAATACTCGCCGGCATCGAAACCGTTGGGGTAGCCGGCTTCGGTCAGGAGCTGCTTCGCCCGCGCGGGGTTGTAGATAGGCGCGGGCGCCTGCCAATAGAAATCGAACGAGCTGGGGATAATGTTGCCGGTGAGCTTCGAATACCCGAGCGTCAGCGCCTGGTTGATCGTCGGGCGATCCATGGCGAGGCTCGCGGCCTGCCGCACCCGGCGATCGTGCCACGGCGACTTGGTGTCCCACTGGTCGGGGAAGTAGAGCCAGAACGTGCCCTGGATGACCGCGGGCTTGAGGGTGAGCCCCGGCGTCCGCTGGAGCTCCTCGGCCAGCTCCCCGCGCACGGAATAGACGATGTCGACCTCGCCGCGCTTGAGCGCGGCCAGTCGCGTCGCCTCGTCGGTGATCACGCGGAAGACCAGTCGCTTGACGCTGGGAGTCTTCCGCCAGTACTGCTCGAATGCCTCGACGACGAGCTCGACGCCGGGGTTGAACGAGACGAACTTGTAGGGCCCCGCCCCCACCGGCGCCTTCTTGAACCCTTCGTCCCCGACCTTCTCGAGGTATTTCTTCGGCACGATCCAGCCGGCGCCGCTGGCGCTCGCATAGAAGGTCAAGAAATCCGGCCACGGCTGCTTCATGCGGAACCGGACCCGGCCGGGATCAGGTACCTCCACGGCTGCCACGCGGTCCTTGAGCGTCTTGTTGGCCGTGCCGCGATAGCGCTCGAAGGAGAACTTCACGTCCTCGCCGGTGACGGGATCGCCGTTGTGGAACCGCGCGCCTTTCCGGAGAACGAACTCGTAGACGAGGCCGTCCTTGGAGACGGACCACGACTCCGCCAGACTCGGAGCCGTAGGGTTGCCGGGCATGGGCTTGACCATGGCGTCGTGAAGCGCATAGAGGACCATAAACGGTGTGATCATGCCTTGCGTGTCGGCCGGGTCGAACCAGAGCGGGGCCAGCGAAACGTGGACGCCCCAGACGACCTGGCCTTCGGGGGCGGCGATGCCTGCAGTCGGCGCCACGACGAGGACGAGCGCGGCCAAGATCAGAACAAGAACGCGTCGATAGGTCATCGAGCACACCTCCATGTGATGCGGTCGGGAGAGACCGGATATCACCCGGCCTCCCGTCCTGTCAAGCGGGCTGGGCGATGCCGCCCCGCGGCGCGCCGGGCGCGGTCGTGCCCCAGAGCGCCTCGAAGCCCGGCGGCAGCGCGCGGCTGTTCGGTGGCGAGATCCACAGTCGGAGAAGGAGCCGGTCACGGTCGGGGCCATCGGCGTCTTCGTACGCGGTGCGCCCGTGATAGACGACGTGATTGTTGAGGAGCTGGAGATCGCCGGGCTGCAGCTCCATGGTGAAGGCCAGCTCCTCGCAGACTTCAGCGTGGAGGTCGAGCGCTTCGTCCTGGGCCGCGGTAAGCCGGGGAATGCCGGGAAGCTTCTGCGCGGCCTCCACGAAGGTCCGCGAGTACTGCGTGGTGAACTTGCCCTCGTGCACCGCAAACAGCGGCATCGCGTAGGTTTCGCGCTCGCCGCCCGCCTCCTCGCCCTGGCGGCTCCGCCAGTAGTCCCGCCACAAGAGCGCGTGGAGATCGGGCCGGCGGGCGAGGATAGCGTTGGCCACGCTCACCGCGCTCACGATCCGGCTGAGCCCGCCCGCCCGCGCCCTGCGCACGCACAGCAGGGTCACGACGTCGCAGCGGTCGGTGTGGAAGCGCAACGGACCGCTGGAGCGCGCCTTCGAGCGCGAGGAGCGGCCGAGCGTCGGGTCCATCGACGGCTCGCGCACCTCGCCGTAGAGCCGGTTTTCGTCCCGCACCTCGCCGATCAGCTCGCCGCGGGAATTCTGCCAGCGGGCGTGGCCCAGGTGTGCGCCCAGGCCCCAGTACAGGTTCTTGAGCTCGTCGGGAGTGTACCGGTCAACGGGAATCCCCCGCAGGAGCACGAAGCCGCGCCCGCGCTCGAGCTCGTCGAGGACGGCGGCCAGCTCGCGCGAGAACGTCGGCAACGGAAAATCCTCGCGGCCGAAGGCAGGCCACCCCAGGCCGCGGCGCGCGAGGCCGCGGACCGCCGCGTCCAGCTCGGCGACCGCCGGAGCGGGCACGGTCCGGATCCATTCCGTGGATCGCGCCATGTCGGCGCCCAACCACGCCTCGGGTCCGGCAATCGGTTCTGCCTTCATCGTGGCCATATGTCTCCTCTTGTTCGGAGGCGCTCGCGCTCAGGGTCCGAGGAACTCGCGGATGACGCGGAGGAATTCGTCCAGGCGGTCATGGTGCAGCCAGTGCCCCGCCCCGTCAATGCCCACGATTCGCGCGTGGCGGAAAGGCGCGGCGCGGCCATCGTCGGCCGGGCTGCCGGATTTGCTCTCCTTGCCGTACAGGAGAAGGGTCGGACAGCTGATCCGCGACCACAGGTCCTGGATGTCGCGGGCGCGCATGTCGTACGGGGGCCAGGCGCGCACGTAGTTGTCGAACTTCCAGCTATAGGTGCCGTCCTCGTTCTGGTTGACGCCCTGAGCGGTCAGGTGCCGCGCCTGCTCGGCGGAGAGATGGGGGTTCTCCTCCTGCATGCGGCGGACGGCGTCGTCGATCGACGCGTAGCGCCGCGGCAAGCGGCCGGCGAGACCGCGCTGCTCGCGGATCCACTCGTCCATGCGCTGGGCGATGGTCTTGCCCCGGAGATCGGCCAGCACGCGCGGCGGCGGGCCGAGCCCCTCGATGGCCGCCAGCCTGGCCACCGTCCCTGGATAGATGCCGGCATAGCGGAGGGCGATGTTGCCGCCGAGGGAGTGGGCGACGATCGTGACCGGCGCCAGCCGTTGCTGGTGGATGAGCTGCGCCAGGTCGTAGATGTAGCCGGCCATCGAGTAGCTGCCGTCCGTCGACCACTGGCTGTCCCCGTGGCCCCGCAGGTCGGGCGCGATGATGTGCCAGCTGTCCCGGAGCGCGTCGGCGGTCCAGTCCCAGTTCCGGCAGTGATCGCGCCCGCCGTGGATCAGGAGCAGCGGAGGCTTGCCGGCATTGCCCCAGTCCACGTAGTGCAGGCGGAGGCGCTGGGAGAAGTACGTGTGCGAGGTCGGTCCCGGCATGTTGTCGGTCATGGCGCGGCGCTAACGGGCGAAGACCCCGCTCTCCTTGAGCCCCTGCAGGATCATCTCCGCCGAAAGCGCGGTCAGCAGGATCCCGAGGACCCGGGTGACGACG
>JBKPBU010000494.1:0-1154 GCA_046727015.1 Candidatus Methylomirabilota bacterium
AGCAGCCGGGAGCCGAGCCAGTCCACCTTCTCGCCGAGCGCGGCCTCGAAGCGAACCCGCTGTTTGAGCTCGAGCGTGGCGCGCGTCAACGCGCCGATCAGACGCGTGCCGAACGGCCTGACGGTCACGAGCCCGGCCGAAGCCCACGCGCGCTCTTCGGCGCGCTTGACGATGGGCTCCGCGATGGCGAGCGGCGAGATCTTGGCGCGGGCCACCACTTCTCCCTGATCGACCGGTTGAAGGTCGTACAGCGTGTAGACGGCCATGCCTTCCTGGGCATTGACCTCTTCGAGGGCTTCCTTGCGCACCTGGAGCAGGCCACGGCGGGTGGCCGCAAGAGTCCACTGACCACCACCATATCCCTTGACGACGATGCCCTCCCCTGCCGAGGCCTGGGAGAGCCGCGCGCCCGCCGGCTCTTCGTGGATGTCGCCGGGCTCGAGCTCGAGGAGGTGGACCTGCCGCCAGGGCAGCCCGAGGAGGCGCGCCGCCAACGCCGCGTCGAGCACCTGTCCCTTTTCCAGCGCGACCTTGCCGTCGCTGTCGCGGACGTCGTGGCAGATGACTCGACCCTCGAGCGCCGAGGCCGTCGCACTCTCGCGCCCGACCGCGATCGCCTTCACTTGAGCCCCCGCTTCACCTTCTCGCTGATCGGAAGGCCCGTGGCGCCTCGCTGGACCGCCAGCACTTCAGCCAGCACGGCAAGGGCGATCTCGGGCGCCGACTGGGCGCCCAGGTCGAGGCCGATGGGCACATGCACCCGGGCGAGCGCGTCCTCCGTCACGCCGTCCTCGCGAAGAAGATCGAGGATGGCCTTGCCGCGCCGGCTCGATCCGAGCAGGCCGACATAGCCCACGGGCGTGCCGAGCGCGTGGCGGAGCACCGGCAAATCGTACTTGTAGTCGTGCGCCACCAGGACCAGCGCCGTGGTCGGGACGAGCGGAACGCCCTGGACCAGCTCGGAGGGTATGCCGATCTTGAGCTCGTCGACGTCGGGGAAGCGCTCGCGCGTGGCGAAGCGGGGGCGCCCGTCGATGACCACGGTCTTGAAGCCCAGGACACGGGCAAGGGTCACGAGCGGCATGGCGACGTGCCCGGCGCCGACCACCAGGAGGATGGACGCCGGCACGAACACCTCGGCGAAGACGCGCGTG
>JBKPBU010000495.1:0-1707 GCA_046727015.1 Candidatus Methylomirabilota bacterium
CCGGGATATTACGCGTGGAGGAGCTCGAGTGCCTCCTCGTAGATCTCCATGTTCTTGCCATAGGAGATGGCCGACGCCTGGGCCGCGCTCACGAGATGGCGCCAGCGCCACGGAAGGCGGGTGGCGTGGAACTCCTCGAAAGTCGCCTGATGGTGCTTGAAAGCGTGCATCTCGGTGAAGTTGTCATGCACGACAATCGTGGCCAGACGGCTGATGAGCGCATCCGGGTCGTACCCGAGGTCGGCATACTGCTGGGCCAGGTTCACGGTGTTCTTCACCTCGGGCACCGCGCGCATCAACCCGAGGTTGGTGACCTTCGACCAGTCGGTCGGCGGCTGCGTGTAGATGCTCTCCTCGAGCGCATCCAGCAACGCGGCCTGGGTCCGATGGGGCAGCGCCGCCACGGCCTCCGGACTCGGCTGGGGCGGCGGCTCCATGCGGTTTTGCGTCGAGCGCACCTCGGGGCCGGTGTGCCACGTCAGCAGTGCGAGCAGCTTGTTGCGCAGGCTCACCCCGTCCAGCTTCAAGAGATACCGGCGTAGGTTCACGCCCGTGTGCAGGTGCACGTCCATGGGATTGCCCGTGAGCGATCGCATGAACAGGCCGGCGGCCCCAACCGACAAGGCTTCGCCGGTGCCCTGGAGCGACAGACCGTCCGCGAGCGCCTTGGCGAGCATCCTCGGGATCTCCGCATAGGTATCGCACTCGGTGATCGCCTCGCCGAGGAGACCGATCGCCGGTGTTTCATCCGGACTCGTGTGGAACCCCAGCGGGCGCGTCAGGAGCTCGTACTCCTCGAGCAGCGGCTCGATGTCCCGCAGCGAAGGCGGCGTGGGGAACCGGCTGACATACCGCACGGCGGGGCGCATCAGGAACGGCGTGTATTCGCGCCCCAGCCAGTCGAGGGCGCGCCACGTGAACATGGGGAAGATGAAATAGTGATCGTCGAGTGTGTTCTTCGGAATGGCCACGGTCAGCAGCAGGTCCAGCGCCTCGGCATGCGGGATGTTGTCCCAGAGCCACAGGAAGGCGTGATCCGCGGCGTTGTACAGGCCGCGATCCACGGTGGCGAAAAACGCCTTCTTCGTGCCTTCGACGCCGCCCGAGTCCACGGGCTTGGCATCCGCCAGAATGTACGGACCCATCCCGGGATGATTGATGTGTTTGTTCGACAGGGCGACGTGCTGAAGGATCGGCAGGAACCGCTGTTCGCCCGACACGCGCTCCACGGTGTGATGGAGCGCATGAAGGCCGACGAGCGGGTGCAGCGGCCCGCCATGATGGCCGGGCGGCAAGTCCGAGGAACGAGTGACCGCGAGCGCCGACGCGGTCAGGAGCGTCTTGACCGCCAGGCCATCGCGCAGCTTGCCCAGGGTGGCCTCGAGGATCCGGCTGGGGTCGGTCTCCTCGATGAACTGCACCAGCGGCTCGATGTCATCGGCAAACCGTACGGGCCTGTGCATGATCTCTCTCCTCTCGTTCCCGTTCCACCACGTGGCGCCTGAATCCTACCGCGTGGCCGGATTCTGCGCAGCAGGTTTGTTGGCACGCGAGGAGCCGTATGGTGACCCCGCGCCGGGGTGCTGCGCGCGCTCAGCTACGTGCGCGGTGCGCGCACCTCGACATCGTGGTCGGCGAACTCCCAGCGCCAGTGTCCGGTGCCCGGGATGAAGACCTGCATGAGCGCCTCTTCGGCCTGCACGGTAT
>JBKPBU010000496.1:0-7954 GCA_046727015.1 Candidatus Methylomirabilota bacterium
GCCTTGCGCCCCGGCTCGCCGAAGACGTCGCCGACGCAGATGACGGTGAGCGGCTTGGTCAATTGAGCATCCGCGTCGGCGGCAGAAACATCCTCGTCGGGTCCTTCACTTCGCCACTTCCACCGCGCGCGTCTCGCGGATGACGATGACCTTGATGTGGCCGGGGTACTGCATCTCGGCCTCGATGCGCTTGGAGATGTCCTTGGCGAGCTGGTGGGCGTCGAGATCGGAGATCTGCTCGGACTTGGTCATGATCCGCAGCTCGCGTCCGGCCTGGATCGCGTAGCACATCTCCACGCCCTTGTAGGACATGGCGATCTCTTCGAGCTTGGCCAGCCGCTTGATGTAGCTCTCGAGCACGTCTCGGCGCGCGCCGGGCCGGGCCGCCGAAATGCCGTCGGCCGCCTCGGTCAGCACCGCCTCGATGGTCTCGGGCTCGACGTTCTCGTGGCCGCACAGCGCGGCGTTGATGATCTGCGGAGACTCGCCCCACTTGGTCAACACCTGCAGGCTGAGCTCCGGGTGGCTGCCCTCCTGCTCGTGGGTGAGCGCCTTGCCGATGTCGTGGAGGAGGCCCATGCGCTTGGCCAGCTTGACGTCGGCCTTGATCTCGGCCGCCATCATCCCCGCGAGCCAGGCGACCTCCTTCGAGTGCTGCAGGCAGTTCTGCCCGTAGGAGGTCCGGTACTTCATGCGCCCCACGAGCTTGACGAGCTCGGGGTGCAGGCCATGGACGCCCACTTCGAAGCAGGCCTTCTCGCCCTCTTCCTTGAGGTGGTCGTCCATGTCCTTCTTGACCTTCTCGACGACCTCCTCGATGCGGGCCGGGTGAATGCGCCCATCGGCGATCAGCTTCTGGAGCGCCAGCCTCGCGATCTCGCGGCGGTAGGGGTCGTAGGCGGAGATCAGCACGGCCTCGGGCGTGTCGTCGACGATCAGGTCCACGCCGGTATGGAGCTCGAGCGCGCGGATGTTCCGCCCCTCGCGGCCGATGATGCGCCCCTTCATGTCGTCCGAGGGCAGGTTCACGATGGACACCGCGGTCTCGACCGTGTAGTCGGGCGCCAGCCGCTGGATCGTCGTGGCCAGGACCTCCCTCGCCTTGACCTGGGCGGTCTCCCTCGCTTCCTCCTCGAGCCGCATGCCGAGGAGCTGGGCCTCGCGACGAGACTCGACCTCGACCTGGGCCATGAGCTGCCGCTTGGCCTCGTCCGCGGTGAGACCGGCGATGCCCTCGAGCTTCCTCCGCTGGTCATCGAGGGCGGAATTCAGCTGCGCTTCTTTCACAAGGAAGACCTTCTCCCGCTCACCGAGCGCGCGGTCTCGAGACTGGACCTCGGTCTCGCGCCGGTCGAGCTGGCCGAGCTGTCGGGCCAGCTGCTCTTCCTGCTGGAGCACGCGCCGCTCGACCTCCTGGATCTCTTTCTGGCGCGCGCGCGTCTCCTGCTCGAGCTCGCTGCGAGCCTTGAGCGCCATCTCCTTGGCCTCGAGCTCCACGGCACGGATGCGGGCCTCGCCCTCGCGGAGCTTGCCCTCGGCTTCCACCCGCATGCGGTCCACGGCGCGCTGGCCGTCGTCGAGGATTCGCCTGGCGCGGGTCTCGGTGTCGCCGAGCGTGCGGGTGATGGCGAGCTTGTGCCCCATGTAACCGACGAAGAGAGCCAGGAGGGCGACGCATGGAACCAGAACGATCAGGACGAGCTTGACGTCCATCGCTATCTCCAAACCGGGGCCGGCCCCGGGTCGATAAGGACGGTCTGGATCTTCAAAACAGCAAAAAACTCTTGAAAGTATAGGCCCTTCGGGGAGGGAAAGTCAACGCAGGAGGCGCCCCGCCTCTGCCGTGTGCCGACGGTGTTTCGAACCTGGCAAGCCAGGTGGGCGCCAAAATCGAGGGCTTCAGGCTTCCCCTCACCAGGAGGGGCGTGCGCACCACCCTCTTGAGCGGCGTCCTCATGTGTATCGAGGTTGAAACTCCCCCCCGACATCACAAACAGCGCAGGGCATCTCTGTGTACCCCTGCTCCCCACGCCAAGTCAAGCGATTGCTGGCCGGCGATAAGGGCCCATCTGCTTCGTTGTCGCCCTTGGCCGCAGGTTCAACGTACAGGAAGTACGCCTCACCTGCGGCCGTCGGGCGCCGCCTCGCATCTGGACCCTTCTCGCCGGCCAGCGATTCTGGCAACGCACTCTGTTAGCGGTGGGCCTTTCCCGGCACGAGGGCGTCCAGGAGGTCCACCATCGCACCGATGCGCTTCGGCAGGTCGCCCTCGTATTTGGACAGATCCTCGCGAGCCTGGAACAGCTCGTCGGCGATGTAGAGCCCGGCCAGCGCCAGCGCCTTGATGGGGTCCTGGCCACGCATCTGTCCTTCCACGCTCTTGACGCGCTTCTCGACGTAGGCGGCGAGGTCGCGGACGTACTTGGGATCGGCCTCGCTCTTGATCGTGTACTTCTGCCCGAGGATCTCGACTTCGACCCGCTGTGCGTCGCTCATAGGTCGAGCTTCTCCATTTCCCTGAGCATTGCGTTGACCTGCCCCAGCATCTCCTTGCGTTCCTGGCGAAGGCGCCCGAGCTCGGCGCGGTCGCCATCGCCCGCCCCCAGCCTGGATGCCAACGTGTCGCGCTCCTTGCGAAGCGTCGCGATCATCTCGGCCGCGCGCCTGACGGCCTTCTCGAGCTCCTCCAGTCGCTCCACGAGCGGCTCGGTCATGAGATCCCCCTGATCTCCGCCGCGAAGCGGCGGCCGACCTCGGCGACGATCTTGGCGTGCAGCTCGTTGACTTCCTTGTCCGTGAGCGTGCGGTCGGACGCCTGGAAGATCAAGCTCCAGGCGAGGCTCCGCTTTCCCGAGCCGACCTGGCCGCCCTCGTAGACGTCGAAGAGCGTGATCCGCGAGAGGAGCGGTATCTTCATCGCGCGGATCGCGGCCTCGATCTGCCCGGCGGTGACCTCCGTCGGCACGACGACGGCGAGGTCCCGCTGGACGGCCGGGAAGCGCGGCAGCGGCTGGTAGCGCAGCTCGGCACGCGGCAGCGCCAGGAGCGCGGTGAGCGAGACTTCGGCGAGGAAGATCGGCGCCGGTAGACCGAAGGCCTCGCGCACGTGGAGCGCCACCTCGCCGAACCAGCCGACCGGGCTACCGGCGGCGGTGAGCGCGGCGGCGCGCCCCTGCTCGAGATAGCGCGGGCCTTCGCCGGGCGCGTACAGCCTCACGCCAGCCTCGCCCACCGCCGCTGCCCCCACCGCCAGCTCGGCGGCACCTTTGACGTCGTAGACGTCGACGCGCTCGCGCGGTGCGTGCCAGCCGCGCACCGCGCGCTGTCCCGTCACCACCACCCCCAGCCAGAGCTCCTCGTGGGCCGGACGATCGAGGTCCTCGTCACGGTGAGGCGCGAAGGTCTGGCCGATCTCGAAGGCGCGCACGTCGGGGGTCTGACGGCTGCCGTTGAGCGCGACCACCTCGAGGAGCCCCGGGGCGAGAGACGGACGCAGGACGGAACGCTCGACGGAGATCGGGTTCTGGAGCGCGATCAGGGAGTCGGGCGCATCCCATCCCATGACCTCGAGCCGCGCGGGATCCACGAAGGAATAGGTGACGGCCTGGCTCAGCCCGGCCGCGGTCAGCGCGCTCGTCACGGCGCGCGAGAGCGTCAGATCGGGCGGACGCACCACGGGCTGGAGCTGACTGCCCCTCGACAGCGTCGACGGGATCTTGTCGTAGCCCCAGACACGAATGACCTCCTCGACCAGGTCGTCCTCCTGGGCGATGTCGCGCCGGAAGCTCGGCACCACGACCTGGAGCGCGAGCCCCGAGTCGTCCACGGCGAAGCCCAGGCCCTGGAGGATCCTCACGACCTCCTCGTGGGGCGGGCAGACGCCGATGAGCCGCTCGATGCGAGAGCGGCGCAGCGCGATGCGCGGGCGAGGTTTCGGCCCCGGGTACACGTCGACGACGCCCTTGGCGACCGTGCCGCCGCCGAGATCGGCCATGAGCTGGGCGGCGCGGTCGAGGGCCTCGCGCAGCCCCTCGATGTCGCCCCCGCGCTCGAAGCGGTAGGCGGCGTCCGTGTGCAGACCGAGCGCGCGCGCCGTCCGGCGGATGGAGCCGGGGTCGAAGTACGCGCTCTCGAGGAGCACCGACGTCGTGGCCGGTGTCACCTCGGTGTTGCCGCCGCCCATGACGCCCCCGATGGCGACGGCGCGCTCGGGGTCGCAGATCATCAGCATGTCGGCCTCGAGCGCGCGGTCCTGCCCGTCGAGCGTCCGGAGCCGCTCACCCGGCTTGGCCCTCCGGACCACGATCGCGTGCTGGGCGATGGTGTCGTAGTCGAAGGCGTGGAGCGGCTGGCCCATCTCCCACAATGCGTAATTGGTCACGTCGACAAGATTGTTGATGGGACGCAGGCCCACCGCGCGGAGACGCTGCGCGAGCCACGGCGGCGAGGGCTTGACCCTGAGGCCGGTGATCACGCGCGCGGCGTAGCGCGGGCAGAGGTCGGGGTCGAGGATCTCGACCGTGGCGAGCGTTGCTGCCTCGGGCTCTCCTTCCCGCACCGCGATCTGCGGGAAGCGGAAGGGCGCGCCCGTGAGGGCCGCGACTTCCCTCGCGACGCCCACCACGCTGAGCGCGTCGGGACGGTTGGGGGTGATCTCGATCTCGAGGATGGTGTCGTCGAGGCCCAGGTACTGTATGAGCGGGGCGCCGAGCGGCGCGTCGGCGGGCAGCTCGAGGATGCCCGAACCGTCCTGGCCGATCCCGAGCTCCTGCTCCGAGCAGAGCATGCCCTCGGAGAGCATGCCGCGGATCTTCGCGGCCTTGATGGTGCGGCCGCCGGGCAGCGTCGCTCCCGGAGGCGCGAACGCGGTGCGGAGCCCGGGAGCGGCATTGGGCGCTCCGCAGATCACCGAGAACGTCTTGTCGGGCAGCGCGACCCGGCAGAGGCGGTTGTGGTGGCCGGCGGGCGTGACGCCCAGATCTTTTTCGATGGTCTCGATCTCGCCGACCACGACTCCCGAGAGCCCCTCGACGAGCGGGGAGATGGAGGGGACCTCGATGCCGGCGTTGATCAGGCGGTCCGCGATCGCGGCGGGCGGGAGGTCCGTCTCGACGAACTCGAGCAGCCAGCGGTGCGAGATTTTCACGGACCACCCTTCGGTGGGGGACCACCCCTCACCCTGCCCTCTCCCCTGAGGGGAGAGGGAATTTTGGAACCCTCGCCCCCGGAGGGGGAGAGGGCAGGGTGAGGGGGAGAAGACGAAAACTGATCCAGGAAGCGCAGGTCGTTCTCGAAGAAGAGCCGGATGTCGTCGATCCCGTACTTGAGCATGGCGACGCGCTCGACGCCCATCCCGAAGGCCCAGCCCGTCACCTGCTCGGTGTCATAGCCGACATTTCGCAGCACGTTGGGGTGGACCATGCCCGAGCCCAGGATCTCGAGCCAGCCCGACTGCCCGCAGACCCGGCAGCCCGCGCCCGCGCAGGCGAAGCAGCGGACGTCCACCTCCGCCGAGGGCTCCGTGAACGGGAAGAAAGACGGGCGGAAGCGGATGGAGGTGCCCGAACCGAACATCTCGCGGGCAAAGAGCTCGAGCGTGCCCTTGAGATCGCCCATGGAGATATTGGTGTCCACCGCCAGGCCTTCCACCTGGTGGAACATCGGCGAGTGCGTGTTGTCCGAATCGCGGCGGTACGTCTTGCCCGGGCAGATGATGCGCACCGGAGGAGGCTGGGCCTTCATGGCGCGGATCTGCACCGGCGAGGTGTGGGTGCGGAGCAGCGTGTCCGCCGACAGGTGGAAGGTGTCCTGCATGTCGCGCGCCGGGTGGTCGTCCGGGAAGTTGAGCGCCGCGAAGTTGTAGTAGTCGCTCTCGACCTCGGGCCCCTCGGCGACGGAGAAGCCGAGGCCCTCGAAGACCCCGATGATCTCGTCCAGGACGCGGATGAGCGGATGGACGGCGCCGGGCATGGTCACCCGCCCCGGCAGCGTCAGATCGATACGGCGCGAGGCGAGGGACTGGCGGTGCTCCTCGGGCTTGAGCGCCTCGAGCCTGGCGGCGAGCGCCTCCTCGATCCGTTCCTTGGCGCGGTTGGCCTCCTGACCGACCCGCGGACGGTCGGGCGCCGGGATCTTGCCGAGCCCGCGCAGGAGCGCCGTCAGCTCGCCCGAGCGCCCGAGCACGCGCACGCGCAGCTGCTCGAGGGCGGACGTGGATCGGGCCCCGGCAATGTCCGCCAGGGCCCGGTCGAGGATTTCCTGGACCCGCGGGTCCCCTGCCACCGCCGTCAGCCCCGCTGGGCGGCTACGATCGACGCGAGCTTCGCGAAGGCGGGCGGATCCGACACGGCGAGCTCGGCCAGGATCTTGCGGTCGAGCGTGATGCCGGCCTTCTTGAGCCCGGCCATGAACACCGAGTAGGAGAGGCCGAGCTGCCGGCACGCGGCATTGACACGGATGATCCAGAGCGCGCGCGCGCGGCGCTTCTTCTGCTTGCGGCCCTTGTAGGCGAAGACCCCGGCGCGCAGCACCGTCTCGGCGGCCGTGCGGTAGAGCTTGCGGCGCCCGCCGAAATAGCCCTTGGCCTGCTTGAGCACCTTCTTCCTGCGCTGGCGGGTCTTGGACCCGCCCTTTGCCCGTGGCATGTGCTGTCTCCCTTTCTAGAGGTACGGGACGAGCCGCTTGAGCCTCGGCGTGTCCGCTTCAGAGATCAATCTCGGCCCGCGCAGCTTGCGCCGCCGCTTGGGGCTCTTGGCTTCCAAGAGGTGCCGCTTCCATCCGCTCCGCGCCATGAGCTTGCCGGTGCCCGTCACCTTGAGTCGCTTGGCGGCGGCCCGCTTCGTCCTGATCTTCGGCACAATGAGCCTTCCTTCCTTATACCCCTCTCCCCTCCGGGGAGAGGGCAGGGTGAGGGGCCGTGTGTGCGGGGCTCTAGTACGCCCCTAATGTGGCTTCGGCGACAGGATCATGGAGAGCATGCGCCCTTCCATCCGCGGGTGGCTCTCGATGATCGCCATGTCGGCCATGATCTCCGTCATCTTGTTCAGCATTTTCCATCCGAGCTCCGTGTGGGCCATTTCGCGTCCCTTGAAGCGAACGGTCACCTTGGCCTTGTTGCCCTCTTCCAAGAAGCGCCGCACGTGCTTCGCTTTGAAGTCGAAGTCGTGCGTGTCCGTCTTGGGACCGAGCTTGACCTCTTTGACTTGGATCGTCGTCTGCTTCTTGCGCGCGTCTTTCTGACGGCGCGCCTGCATGTACTTGTACTTCCCGAAGTCCATGATCCGGCATACCGGGGGCACCGCCTCCGCCGCCACCTCGACCAGATCCATCTCCCCCTGCCGCGCCAGCTCCAGCGCCTGCGCGATCGGCAAGACGCCCAACTGCTCGCCCTCCGCGCTGACCACGCGGACCTCCCGAACGCGAATGCCCTCGTTGATGCGGATCTCCTTGGACTGTATGGGCGTGGCTCCTAGCTGCGGGCGGCGCTCAACCTGAGCGGCCCACGGTGAGGGTGGCGGAACGGCTGCCGATCTCTGCTGCCAAGCCTGCGAGGAACTCGGCCACGGGCAGGACGACGGACTTTTCGCTCCCGTGCGGGCGCACGCTCGCCGTCTCCTGCTGGGCCTCGCGCTCGCCGACCACGAGCATGTAGGGCACCTTCTGCACCTGCGCCTCGCGGATGCGGTAGCCGAGCTTCTCGTTGCGATCGTCGAGCTGGGCCCGGATCCCGGCCGCGCGGAGGCGCGCGTGCACGGCCTTGCCGTACTCGGCGAACTTCTCGCTCACGGGCAGGATGCGCGCCTGCACTGGCGCGAGCCACGTGGGGAACGCGCCGGCAAAGTGCTCGGTCAGGATGGCGATGAAGCGCTCGTAGGAGCCGAAGATCGCGCGGTGGATGACCACCGGCCGCTTGGGCTGGCCGTCGCTGTCGATGTACTCGCATTGCATGCGCTCG
>JBKPBU010000497.1:0-1663 GCA_046727015.1 Candidatus Methylomirabilota bacterium
GTCCGCGAGCTGGGCGCGGTGACCGGGAGGCTCCACGCGGCACTGGCCTCGGACCCCGACCTTCCGGCCTTTCGCCCCGAGCCCATCACCGGCGAGGACGTCAGGCGCTGGCGCAGCACCATCGTCCAGGACCTCGAGCGACTGACGGACGAGATCCGTGTCGTGTCCGCCCGGAATCCCTCCGCCCGCGCGGCGCTCGCGCCGCTCCTCGAGGCGCGAGCGCGGATGGAGCGGGCCGATGATCTCTTCCCGCTCGCCGACGGCACGGTACACAAGATCCGCTGCCACGGCGACTACCACCTGGGCCAGGTGCTCAAGACCGCCGAGAGCTTCGTGGTGATCGACTTCGAGGGCGAGCCGGCGCGCCCCGCCGAGGAGCGCCGCGCCAAGCAGTGTCCGCTGCGCGACGTCGCGGGCATGCTGCGCTCGTTCGACTACGCGGTTCACGCGGCACTCGCCGCCCATCCTGAAGCCACGCGCGCCCGGCTCCGTCCCGCCCTCGAGGCCTGGGAGCGTCAGGCCGTGCGCGCTTTCCTCGGCGGCTATGGCGTGGCCGTCGGTACGAGCCCGGACCGCCTGCTGCCGCAATCCGCCGAGGCGGCGCGACGGGCTTGCGCGATTTTCGAGCTCGAGAAGGCCTGCTACGAGCTGCGCTACGAGCTCAACAACCGCCCGGACTGGATCGCGATTCCGCTCGCGGGGATCGTGCGTCTCCTGGCATGACCGAAGCCGCGGCCCGAGCCGCGAAGGAGGGACGGCTTATGCTCCGCAAGCACATCCTCACGGATCTCCCCGCCGGCCGGGCGCGCGCGTCCGACGTCAAGGACATCCCCGCGCTGGCCACGGTTCTCGTGACCTCCGAAATGCCGGACCATCCCGTCGATCATCTCTTCGACGCCTCGGACGGCCCCGGCGGCACCCGCTGGATCGCCGCCGCCGACGGGGAGCAGACCGTGGTGCTGGCGTTCGACGCGCCGCAGACCATCCGCGCGGTCGGCATCGAAGCGGAGGAGCCCGACGCGACCCGGACCAACGTACTGACCATCTCGCTGTCGGACGATGGCGGCCGGACATATCGGGAGCGGATACGCCAGGAGTTCAACTTCAGCCCGGGCACCGCGTTCGAGCGAGAGGAATGGTCCATGCCCGCCGAGCGGGTCACGCATGTCCGCATCGTGATCCAGCCCGACAAGGGAAACGCGCCGCACCGCGCGACCTTGACCTCGCTCACGGTCCGATAGTCGAAGTCGGAGGCTTGCGGCTACCGCGTCGCCTCGGACAGGTACCAGCGCACGCTCCACGGCGGCAGCTCCGACCAGGCGGCGGCCGCGGGGCCGGGCGGGTAGATCTGGCGGCCCCGGTGCGGCATCGGTCCCGGATGCGCCACGGTCCGGGGGCCCAGATTGGCGATCAGGCGGAGCGCGTGCTGGTCCGGGAAGACCCACGTGACCTCCAGCGCAGACTCTCCAATCAGGGTCGAGTCCGTGGCGGGCGTGGGCTCGCCCATGAGAAGCGGGACGATCTCACGCGCCCGCACCTCGAGGAGCTGCCGGTGAAAGGCGAGCCACTCCGCGTGGGGCGGCTGCTGGATGCGTGTCCAGTCGAGCACCGAGCGGGCTCGCGTCGCCTCCGCCTGGGGATCGGGGATCCGCGCCCGCGCCTC
>JBKPBU010000498.1:0-7196 GCA_046727015.1 Candidatus Methylomirabilota bacterium
GCCGATCACGTTGGCAGCCTGCTGCGCCCAGCCGCGCTCAAGGCGCTCCGTCTCGAGCATGAGGCCGGCAAGGTGAGCGCGTCCGACCTCCGCAAAGCCGAGGACGCGGCCATCCGCGACGGCGTCAAGCTCCAGGAGGACGTGGGCCTCGAGGGGATCACCGACGGCGAGATGCGCCGTAAATCCTGGCACATGGACTTCCTGCTCCAGCTGAGCGGGCTCTCCAGCGAGGGCAAGATGCTGCCCGTCACGTTCCACGGGCGCGAGGGCGACCGGTTCTTCACGCGCCCCGACCTCCGAATCGCCAGTCGGGTCACGCGGCCCAAGCCGATCTTCGTCGAGGCCTTCAGGTTCCTGAAGTCGGCGACCACGCGCACGCCGAAGCTGACCATCCCGTCACCCTCGATGCTCTACACCCAGGTCGGGCGCGCGAACATCGACCGCACGGTCTACCCGGATCTCGACGCCTTCGTCGAGGACGTGGCCGCCGCGTACCGCGCCGAGATCGCCGACCTCTACGCATCGGGCTGCCGCTATCTCCAGCTCGACGACGTCAGCCTCGCCTACCTGTGCGACGAGGAGATGCGCGCCCGGGGCCGCGCGAACGGCGACGATCCAGACGCGCAGCTCGCGCTGTCGGTCAAGCTGGTCCGGGCCACGCTGCGCGACAAGCCCGAAGACCTGGCCGTCTGCACGCATCTCTGCCGCGGGAACTTCCGCTCCGCGTGGCGCGCGCAGGGCGGCTACGCCGGCATCGCCGAGACCATCTTCAACCAGATGCCCTACGACGGCTTCTTCCTCGAGTTCGACGACGCGCGCTCGGGCGATTTCTCGCCGCTCCGGCACGTGCCGAGGCACGTGCGGGTCGTCCTCGGGCTCGTGACGTCGAAGGTGAGCGCCCTCGAGAAGAAGGACGATCTCAAGCGGCGCCTCGACGAAGCCTCGAAATACATCGCGCTCGAGCAGCTGTGCGTCAGCCCCCAGTGCGGCTTTTCCTCGACGGTGGAGGGCAACGACGTGGCGGTCGAGGACGAGCGCGCGAAGCTCTCCCTCTGCGTCGGGCTGGCCCGCGACGTGTGGGGCGGCCTGTGAGCGCGCCGCGGGATTTGTCGCTCGCGGCCGGCGGCCTCAGGTTCCACTACGTCACGTGGGGGCCAGAGTCGGCGCCGCCCGTGCTCCTCCTCCACGGCCTCACGGGCCACGCCCGCACGTGGGACGCCCTCGCGCGCGATCTGTCCGCGGACTTCCGCGTCATCGCCCTCGACCAGCGCGGCCACGGCGACAGCGACCGCGCGCCGGACGCCGACTACCGCGTGGCGACGATGGCCGGAGACGTCGAGAGATTCGTGGAGGCGCTCGGACTCGAGCGCTTCACGCTGGTCGGGCTCTCCATGGGTGGCCGGGTCGGCATCGCCTACGCGGGGGGCAGGCACGCGGTGCGAATCGAACGATTCTGCATCGTGGACATCGGCCCGGAGGTCCACCTGCCGGGCCTGGAGCGCATCCGGCAGATGATGGCGGGGGCGCCCGAGCGGATCGAATCGGAGGAGCAGGCCGTCGAGTTCGTGCGCCGGGCGAACCCGCGCATGGCCGAGGCGGGCCTGCGCGACCGCGTGCGCCACGGGCTTCGCCCTCTGGCCGACGGCGGGTTCGAGTGGAAGTACGACAAGGCGCTTCGCGAGATGATGCGCCAGGGCGGGCGGAGGGACACGATCGACCTCTGGGAGCCGCTCCGGCGGATCGCCGTGCCCGCCCTGCTCGTGCGCGGGGCCGAGAGCGACGTCCTTTCCGCCGAC
Organism: Candidatus Methylomirabilota bacterium; assembly: GCA_046727015.1. GTDB lineage: Bacteria > Methylomirabilota > Methylomirabilia > Rokubacteriales > CSP1-6 > AR37. The sequence continues at coordinate 1,797 of JBKPBU010000498.1, forward strand.
GTCGCCAAGCGGATGATCGACGCGCTGCCGGACGGCCGGCTCGTGGAGATCCCGGACGCCGGCCACACGGTCCCCGCCGACCAGCCGGAGGCTTTCGCGCGTGCCGTCCGGGCCTTTCTCGGGGCCTAGCGCCGGCCGCGCGCCCTGCCGTTCACGATCCGAGCCCGTCCGCAGCCGGGCAGGAGGCTACCATCACCATGGCTTCATCGAACAAGGTCGCGATCGTCACGGGCGCCGGGACGGGGGTCGGCAAGGCTTCCGCGCTCGCGCTCCTCGAGGCGGGGTACAACGTCGCCCTCGCGGGACGCCGCGTGGATCTGCTGGAGGCGGCCGCCGCGGAGGGGAAGGCGGGCCCGTCGAAGGCGCTGGTCGTCCAGACCGACGTCGGCGTGCCCGAGTCGGTCCGCGCGCTCTTCGCCAAGACGATGGAGACGTTCGGCCGGCTCGACGTGCTGTTCAACAACGCGGGCATCGGCGCGCCGGCCATGTCGCTCGAGGAGCTGTCGTATGAGCAGTGGAAGGCCGTGGTGGACATCAACCTCACCGGCGCCTTCCTGTGCACGCAGGAAGCGTTCAGGATCATGAAGAACCAGCAGCCGCCCGGGGGGCGGATCATCAACAACGGCTCGATCTCCGCGCACACGCCCCGGCCGGGCTCGGTCGCGTACACGTCGACCAAGCACGGGATGACGGGCCTGACCAAGACGACCGCCCTCGACGGGCGCAAGTACGACATCGCCTGCGGCCAGATCGACATCGGCAACGCGGCGACGCCCATGACGGCGAGGATGGCCAAGGGAGTCCCACAGGCGAACGGGACCGTGCAGGTCGAGCCGACGATGGACGTGCGGATCGTCGCGCGGGCCGTCGTGCAGATGGCCAGCCTGCCCCTCGACGCCAACATCCTGTTCATGACCGTCATGGCCACGAAGATGCCCTTCGTCGGCCGCGGGTGATCCTGTGCTACATTACCCAGCGCTGGACGTGGAGTGATTGCTCCCAACCCTCGACAGGAGGCCGTGGCCATGGCCGACACCGCGCTCAACATCCGGTCGCTCGAGAACACCGTGTCGCCCGAGGAATGGGCGGTCCGGGTGGATCTCGCCGCCTGTTACCGTCTCGTGGCGCGCTTCGGCTGGGAGGACCTCGTGTTCACCCACATCACGGCGCGGGTCCCGGGCACGCCGGACCAGTTCCTGATCAATCCGTACGGCGTGTTCTTCGACGAGATCACCGCCTCCAGCCTCGTCAAGATCGACCAGCAGGGTCAGAAGCTCGAGGACTCGCCCTTTCCGGTCAATCCCGCGGGCTTCGTCATCCACAGCGCCATCCACGCCGCGCGGCACGACGCCAAGTGCGTCCTGCACACGCACACGCTGAACGGCGTCGCCGTCTCGACGCAGCGGGCCGGCCTCCTTCCCATCTCGCAGCATTCGATCTCGGTGCTGGCGAGCCTTGGCTACCACGACTTCGAAGGCCCCGCGCTGCGTGACGACGAGAAGCCGCGACTCGTGGCGGACCTCGGCGACAAGACGTCGCTCATCTTGAGGAATCACGGGCTGCTCACCGTGGGCGAGACGGCCGCCGAGGCTTTCGTCTCGATGTACTATCTCGAGGCGTCCTGCGCGATCCAGGTTCGCGCGCAATCGGGCGGGGGCGAGCTGATCCCGGTGCCCAAGGACGTCCTCGAGGACTCGTACGCGCGGTTGCAGAAGGCCCAGTCGCCCGGGGGCGGCAGAGGGGCCCTGGTGTGGCCGGGGCTGCTCCGCCGCCTCGATCGCCTCGATCCCTCATACCGCACCTGAGTGGGGGCGCCGCCCGGAACCGCGGCAGGCAGCGGCAGGACCCAGATGAACGAGCGCGAGATCCGCGAGCGAATCCGGGAGTTGATGATGGCAGGCGAGCTCCCGCCGACCTTGGCCGACAGCTCTCTCGTCACCGAGAGCGGGCGGGGCGTGCCCGCGCAGGTCCACGTGAGCACGACCGACGCGGCGACGTGCGCCATATGCGGGCAGCCGGGGCCACAGCTCTCGTACTACTACCCCGGCAGCCGGATCCTGCGTTTCCATGCCTACTGTGACCTGCTCTGGCAGGAGGAGCGAGCCCGATGACCAACCTGACGATCGGCGTCCTGCACCCGGGAGACATGGGGAGCACGGTGGGAGCGTCGGCCCGCGCCAACGTCTCGCGAGTGCTCTGGGCCTCCGAGGAGCGAAGCGCGCAGACCGCAGAGCGCGCGGCCGCGGCCGGGCTCGAGGACGTGAAGAATCTGGCGTCGCTGGTCGCCGCCAGCGAGGTGATCCTCTCGGTCTGCCCGCCGCACTCGGCGCTGGATCTCGCGCGCGCGGTGGCGGCGCAGGGCTTCTCCGGCATCTACGTGGACGCGAACGCCGTCTCTCCGGCCACGGCGCGGGAGATCGGGCGCGTCGTATCGAAGGGCGGGGCGAAAGGCGGGGGGCAGGGCGGCGCGACCTTCGTGGACGGCGGAATCATCGGCCCACCCGCTCGCGCGCGCGGCACGACCAGGCTGTATCTCTCGGGCGAGCAGGCCGGCCGCATCGTCCACCTCTTCGAGCAGGGACCTCTCGAGGCCATCGTGGTGGAGGGCGGCCCCGGCGCGGCCTCTGCGCTCAAGATGGCCTACGCTGCGTACACGAAGGGCACGTCGGCGCTCCTCGTCAGCATCCGGGCCATGGCGATCCACGCCGGAGTGGATCAGGCGCTGCTGGCCGAGTGGGCGCGGAGCCAGGGTGAGCTCGGGGCCCGCTCCGAGCGCGCCGCCGGCGAGACGGCGCGCAAGGCGTGGCGATTCGTGGGCGAGATGGCGGAGATCGCGGCGACGTTCGATGACGCAGGGCTCCCCGACGGTTTTTTCCTGGCCGCAGGAAAAATCTACGAGTCTCTCGCCGGCTATAAAGATGCGCCCGGCATGCCGTCGGCCGCCGAAGTCGCCAAAGCTCTTATGGGACAGCGTCCGGAAAAATTTACGCGGTAGTCCCTTCCAGATTCACTTTAGGGCTCACCCTCCCCATTCGGTCTGGTTGTAGCAAGTGTTGTCTGTGAGGCGAACAGCGCTCATGTAAATGAGCGACAAACTCCTGCCGTCTTACCAGGCAAGTGGTCAGGCTGGCCGGAGGGGGCCATCTCCGTCCGGTGGCAACGCGCAGTGAGCCCGAACGGCTCAGGGAGGGCCGAGTGATGCTTCGACGAATGATCGTCAGCGCCGTGGTGCTGGTCGCCATCATGGGCGCGGCCGGCGCCGCGCAGTCCGAGGTGAACGTGAATATCGGGATCAATCTCCCCGCGCTGCCGGCGCTCGTGGCCGTACCGGCGACGCCGGTCATGTACGCACCGAGCGTCAGCGCCAACTATTTCTTCTACGGGGGGGAGTACTACGTCTTTACCAATGGCGGCTGGTACGTGAGCGGCGGGCACAACGGACCCTGGGTAGCCCTCGCGCCCGAGTTTGTACCCCGTCCCATTCTCGCCGTCCCGGTCCGCTACTACCGGCACGCGCCCGACGAGTGGAGGCACGTGAGGCGCGAAGGACCGCCGCCGTGGGCCCCCGCGTGGGGACGGAGGTGGGAGGAGCGCGAGCGGCATCACGAGGGGTTCCGGGAGGATCGTCGCGAGGAGCGTCGCCGCGGGTAAATAGTGGCGGCGCCTTGTGCGTCTAACCGGATAGGAGACGACCAGGGAGGTGTAGAGCTATGAGACGGATCATCGGTTTCGCCCTTGCCGGGCTGTTGCTGGGTGGTTGTGCCGTCTACGCAGATCCGTACCCGTACGCGTACTCGGCTCCGCCCCCACCTGCCCCTGTATACGTTGCGCCGGCTCCGGTGGTTGTGGCTCCGTATCCGTACTGGGGCTGGGGCTGGGGTTGGCATGCCCACTCAGGCTGGCACCGGCGGGGATAGTTAGTCCTCACGGGTAAAGACGGGTTGCAAGAGGCCCCGGCGGGCGTAATACCCGCCGGAGCCTCGTCGCGTTCCCTGTCCGCGGTCGCGCCGACTTGCGCTAGGCTGGGGAGGTGCTGTTCTTCGTCTCTCTCCTCGTGGATGGAATGCTCGCGGGCGCCGTCTACGCCCCGATCGCGCTGGCCTTCGTGGTCGTGTACAAGGCGTCGCGCATGATCAATTTCGCGCTGGGCGAGTGGGTGATGGTCGCCTCGCGGTTGGTGGCCACCGGGCTTTCCGCGCTGGGACTCAGCTTGGCGTCCGCCCTGGGTTTCGCGTGCGCCGGAATGGTGGCGCTGGGACTCGCCTTCAACCGGGTGATCCTGCGTCGACTCGTGGGGCAGCCGCTGATCTCGCTGATCATGGTTACCCTCGGCGTCGGCGCGCTGATGCGCGGCTCGTCCGCCTTGGTGTTCAGCCGCGTCCCCGGGGGGATCCCGCTGTCGATTCCGCACGAGCCGTTCGTGATACACGGTGTGCCGGTGGCGGCCGACAAGCTTCTCGCCGCGGTGACCGCTTTGCTGTGCGTCGCCGCCGTGAGCCTCTTCTTCCGGTCGAGCAGGGCGGGGGTGGCGCTGCGCGCGCTCGCGGACGACCAGCAGGCCGCCATGGCGGTCGGGGTCGACATCCACCGCTACTTCTCCATCACGTGGGCCATGGTGGGCGCGCTCTCGGTCTGCGCGGGCGTGTTGTGGGCGCAGGTCTCCGGCGGCGGGTTCGGGATGGTGCTCGTCGGGCTCAAGGTGTTCCCGATCGTGATCATCGGCGGTCTTGACAGCATTCCCGGTACCATCGCCGGAGGCGTGGCCATCGGTGTCCTGGAGAGCCTGGCTGCGGGCTACGTCGATCCGCTCCTCGGCGGCGGCTTCAGCAACATCGCCTCCTACCTCGTGCTCATCGCGGTGCTGTTCGTGCGGCCGTACGGGATGTTCGGCCGGCCGGCCATCGAGCGGGTCTAGTGACCTTCACCGTCCGCACGCCCGGTCTCGAGATCGCCTGCGAGGCGCACGGCGATCCGCGAGGCTTTCCCGTCATCCTCTTGCACGGCTTTCCGGACGATGCACGCGCGTGGGACGGCGTGGCTCCGGCGCTCGCCGGCGCCGGCTATCGCGCGCTGGCGCCCTACCTGCGGGGCTACGGCCCGACCCGCTTCCTCGACGCGGCGGCGCCTCGCATGGCCCAGCAGGCGGCCATCGGCCAGGATCTCCTCGACTTCATCGACGCGCTCGCGCTGCCGCGCGTCGCGCTGGCCGGCTACGACTGGGGCGGCCGGGCTGCCTGCATCGCCGCCATCGTCGCGCCCGCCCGCGTGCGCGCCCTGGTGACCATCGGCGGGTACAACGTGCAGAACACCGTCGCGCCCTCGCCGCCGGCTTCCGCCGCGCAAGAGCGAGCCCACTGGTACCAGTGGTACTTCAATACCGAGCGCGGCCGCCGGGGCCTC